>VXOC01000143.1:17713-18031 GCA_009840215.1 Gemmatimonadota bacterium
CGCCCCCCCCCCCTCCCCCCCCGAGTCACAGCGTGGGCCGCGTCTTATTTTTAAACCCCCCCGGGGGGGGGGGCGGCGGGGCTGGCCGAGGCGCACCACGCCCGGTTCGGGGGACCGCACGCCGAGGCGGCCGCGCTGGCGGAGCTGGGCGGGCGTGCCCGCGGCGCCACGCTGTACAGCAGCCTGGAGCCGTGTGCGCACGTGGGGAAGACGCCGCCGTGCACCGCGGCCATCCACGGCGCGGGGATCGAGCGCGTGGTCTTCTGGGCGGCCGAGCCGGGGAGGGCGGAGGCTGGGTCTTTTACACATCTGACGCTG
>VXOC01000271.1 GCA_009840215.1 Gemmatimonadota bacterium
ACTCCGGGGTTCGGGGGAAGGGGTGACCGGGCGGACGTGGATGATACCGCCGGGCGGGGTTGGGGCGCACCCCCGGTCAGTACAACCGCGGATCCCAGCGCACGTCCACCACCTCGGCAACCCGCACGCGGGCAAAGTCGGGGTGGGCCGGATTCAGCACGACGTTGCGGCCCCACGGGCGCGCCACCAGCGAGGGCACGACAAGCGCGAGCGTCCGACCCGAGTCGACCCACTCCCGCCCGACATCGTGGGAGCGACGCCGTCTGCGCCAGTCCGCGTGCCCGGTTTCGTCAAAGGTCTGTACAGTTGCGTTCTCCGGCAGCACGATCCGGGATGCGACGTGGCCGGCGGGTATGCTGCCGATTTCCAGCCGGGCCAGAATCTCCAGCAATGTGCCTTCGTAGGCAGCCGAAGTGTAGACGACAGCGACTCCCGGCGGATTCCATCTGCCGCCCCACCTTGCAGCCCCGAAGCCGCTCAGCGCAGGAAAGCGCGGGTCGTGAATCCTGTAGACTTCCAACCGAGTCAGACCGGCAAGCCGTAGTGGATGCCCCAGAGCATTTCCTCCACATGCCGCACCCCGACCTCCGACTGGGCCAACTCGATGGGATTCACCCCTCCCAGCAACTTGTGCGGAGTGGTGAGAAACTCCGCCGCCCCCTCTTCCTCACCCCAGACGTAGACGGCCAGCGCCATCGTCGCGGCCACACGCAGTACCGCTTCCCCTTCCTCCTGCTTGAGCCACTTGCGCCGCTTCCGGGTGGCCCGGGGAACGATCCGGTTCACGAACTCGGAGGCGCGCCGCACCCCGAAACGCTTCAACTCGGCCTGAAGGACCTTCACCGCCTCCACCGGAAGTCCCGCTTCCGCCACATGGCGCAACTCCTCCAGGCTTGCCGGGTCACCGTACACCGGCCGCGCCTCGCGCACCAGCCGGGCCGGCAGATCCGCTGGGTCGTAGGCGCAGAAATCTCTTTTTGATTCGTTCATATGACCTCCACATGTGGTTCATATGAACCTATTGTGATTCGGTCGTCCCGTCCACCCCCCGGCTCCGCCCCGGAGTGTGCACAGAAAGCCGTCGCCACAAGGGATCGGCCACGTACCACTACGGATACAGCCGCCGCACCTCCCACTCCCTCGCCCGACCCCGCCGGTACTGGAACCGGTCGTGCAGCCGCGCCGCTCCCTCCTGCCAGAACTCGATCGTGTCGGGCACGATGCGGTAGCCGGACCAGTGGGGCGGCCTGGGAACCTCGCCGTCCGCGTGGCGCGCCTCCACCGCCGCAAGCCGGGCTTCCAGCGCCGCGCGGCTGGCCAACACACGGCTCTGGTCCGATGCCCACGCACCGAGCTGGCTTCCTCTGGGGCGGCTGGCGAAGTAGTCATCCGCCTCGGCCGCCGACACGGTCTCGACCTCACCCCGCACCCGAACCTGTCGCCCGAGCGGCTGCCAGTAGAAGGTCATCCCGGCCCGTCGGTGAGCGTTCAGCGAACGGGACTTGGCCGACTCCAGGTTGGTGTAGAAGACGAAGCCGCGCTCGTCGAAGTGCTTCAGCAGCACCATCCGGCCTTCAGGAGTGCCACCGGGACCCAGCGTGGAGAGGCAGACCGCCTCCGCGAAGACGATCCGCGGTTCGGCCTCCGCTTCGGCGAACCAGCGGCCGAACTGCTCTACGGGGTCGGGCGAGAGGTCGCGGCGTTTCAATGACGCGCTGGGGGATGACACGGCCGTCCGCTCCTCTATCGCCCTGGAACGCGAGCCGACGGCACCACGGTTCGCTCCCCTACCGCCGGGGCGCCCGGCCGAGCTGGAAGGCCAGTGATTCACCGATGCCCTCGAAGTCGAAACGGAAGCCGCTGCGCAGCGCCGCCTCGGGGAACACGCGCTGGCCGTCGAGGAGCAGCGCCCTGCCCATCTCGCCGAACATGCCTCGCACCGCCAGGGACGGGACGGGCAGCAGGGTGGGGCGTCGCAGCGCGTGACCGAGCCTGGTGGTGAAGGTGGCATTGGGGACGGGGTGGGGGGCTGTCGCGTTCACCGGTCCCCGCACCGAGGTGTCGGTGAGCGCATGGAAGATCAGGGCGACGAGGTCGTCGTGGTCGATCCAGCTCACGTACTGGCGCCCTGATCCCAGCCTGCCCCCGATCCCCATCTTGAAGGGCAGGAGCATCGTGCCGAGCGCGCCGCCCGCCGGACTGAGCACCAGTCCGGTCCTGAGGGTCACCACCCGCACCCCCGACCGCCTCGCCGTAAGCGCCTCGCCCTCCCACTCGCGGCACAGGTCCGCGAGGAAGCCGCTCCCGGGCCGGCTCCGCTCGACGAGCTTCTCGCTGCCGCGGTTCCCGTAGTACCCGATCGCCGATGACGAGACGAAGACGCGGGGCGGGTCGCTCAACCGGTTCAGCGCATCGGCCAGCACCCGCGTGCCCACGACGCGGCTCTTCCAGATCGCCCGCTTCCGGGCCGGGTTCCAGCGCCCGTCCGACAGGCTCTCGCCCGCCAGGTGCACCAGCGCATCCACACCCTCCAGCCGGCTCCCCTCGATCTTGCGCTCCATGGGGTCCCAGTAGATCTCGCCCTCATCCCGGTCCGGCCGGCGGCGCACGATGGGCAGCACCTCGTGGCCACCGGTCGTCAGGAAGTGGCGCAGCGCCGACCCGATGAAGCCGCTCGCACCGGTGATCGCCACTTTGAGCCGCGGGCCGTCGTACGCGGCGTGACGGGCCAGATCCTGTGCGAGCCGCTGGTTGCGGAAGCGGAAGAAGCGTTTCAGCTCGGCCTCGATCGTGGATCCGGCGAGAGCCGCGGTCGCGGCGCCCAGCGGCGGGTCGTACCGGATTCGATCGCGGAGCACGCAGGCATCGCTTCCCCGGGGTTCGAACTCGTGACGGTATTCCCAGGACCCCGTCGGGCCCGACACCTGTTCATCGGTGAAGAGCCGGCCGAGCTCGAAGTCGGTATGGCGCGACTTGAAGTCGATCTTCACCGGCCCGCGCCGCACCCGCACATGCACCGTGCCGCCGTCGTCGAACCCGCCCTCGCGCCCCATGACCTTCGCATCCTCCCAGGGAGGCATCAGGCGCTCGAGCGCGCCCGGGCGCATGTGCCAGTCCCACACCCGGTCGACCGGAAACGGGAACTCCCTCTCGTGGATCAATCGGGCCATGGTCCTAGTCCTCCTCACCCCACCAGCGGATTCCGGCAATCGAGGACCGGATGGCCTCGACACCCGCCGCGGCTCCCTCCGGGTGGCCGAAAACCGCCGAACCCGCCACCAGCACCGTCGCGCCGGCCTCCACCAGCGCCGGCGCGGTCCTCGCATCCACCCCGCCGTCGACCTCCACCTCCACCCCTCCGCCGCGGCGCGTCTCCAGCATGTTGCGGGCGCGCGCCACCTTGTCCACCGACTGCGCGATGAAGGCCTGGCCGCCGAAACCCGGGTTGACCGACATGATGCACAGCAGGTCGATCTCGTCGAGCACTTCTTCCACCGCCGCGAGCGGCGTCGACGGGTTGAGCGCGACCCCGGCGCGGCTTCCCGATTCCCGGATCAGGCGCAGCGTGCGGTGCAGATGGACCGTCGCTTCGGCGTGAACGGTGATCACGTGCGCGCCCGCGCGCGCGAAGTCCCCGATGTAGCGGTCCGGGTGCTCGATCATGAGGTGGACGTCCACCTTGCGGGCAGTGACCTGCCGCACGGCGTCCGCGATGAGGGGCCCGATCGTGATGTTCGGTACGAAGTGCCCGTCCATCACGTCGACGTGAATCCACTCCGCGCCGGCCTCGTCGACCGCGCGCACCTCGCGTCCCAGCTCCGCGAAGCTGCAGCTGAGAATCGACGGCGCGATCCTGATGCTCACTGCACCCCCCTCTTCATGCGGCGCACGCCCCCCGCCCCCGCCACCACCGCCTCCGTCGCCATCTCCAGAAACAGCCCCGACTCCACCACGCCCGCCCGGCGCGCCAGCCGCCGCTCCAGCCCGGCGGGGTCCTCGATCCCGCCCGGGAAACGGCAATCGACGATCAGGTTCCCGTTGTCGGTGCGGTAGGGTCGGCCGTTGCTTCCATCCCGTACCCTCGGCTCGGCCCCGAGGTCCTTCAGCCACCCCATGTGGCTCGCGTGGCCGAAGGGCACCACCTCGACCGGCACGGGCGCGATCTCTCCCAGGCGCCCCACCAGCTTGGAGTCATCCACGATGACCAGCATGCGGGCCGACGACTGGGCCACCATCTTCTCCCTGAGAAGCGCACCCCCCAGCCCCTTGACCAGGTCGAGCCCGGGTTCCACCTCGTCCGCCCCGTCGACGGTCAGGTCGAGGGTGCCGACCTCTTCCAGGGCAGCCAGGGCGATGCCGAGCCGGCGGGCGGCCTTCTCGGTGCGCACCGAGGTCGGGACGCCCACCACGCCGGAGAGTTCCCCCCGCGCCATGCGCGCGCCCAGGTGCTCGAGGAAATGGGCCACGGTCGAGCCCGTCCCCAGGCCCAGACGCATGCCGGAGGCGACACTCAGGGCGGCGGCGCGTCCCGCCATGCTCTTCATCTCGTCCAGGGAGGTTGGGGCCAATGCCTCGCGGGGTTGGGAGGGGCTGGGAGGGGGTGTGCGGCGAAATCTACCGGTTCCCGTGGGCGGTCACCAGTTCAGCTTCCGGGTAAAAGTCGCCATCTTCTCTGGCGCGCCGCGAAGCCGCTTCGGGCGGACCGCAAGTGGCGGGGCGCTCTGCCGCTTTCCCAATTCCAACGTCCGGCCCCCCGGACCTCCCGGGAACAGACCCGTGATCATCGTCGCCAGAAAGAACATCACCGCCGACCAGCTCGACTACATCCGCGAAAGGATCGAGTCGCTGGGAATGCGGACCCACATCTCCAGGGGCGTGAGCCGTACGATCATCGGCTGCATCGGAGACGAGGCGCGGCTGGCCGGCGTGTCGCTCCTCTCGATTCCCGGCGTGCGCTCGGTGCACCCGGTCATGCGCCCCTACAAGCTCGCCGCGCGGGACTTCTCGGCGGATCCGACCTCGCGGGTGCGGGTGGGCAACCGCACCTTCGGCGGGCCTTCGTGCCTGGTGGCGGCCGGTCCCTGCTCGGTGGAGGGCGCCGAAATGATGGCGGACACCGGACGGGCGGTGGCGGCCGAGGGTGCAGCGCTGCTACGCGGGGGTGCCTTCAAGCCGCGTACCTCCCCCTACTCCTTCGACGGCCTCAAGGAGGAGGGGCTGAGGATCCTCGCGGGCGTGCGGGAGGAAACCGGTCTGCCGGTCGTCACCGAGGTGCTCGATCCGCGTCACGCGGAACTGGTGGCCGGATACGCCGACATGCTGCAGATCGGGGCCCGCAACATGCAGAACTTCGCGCTGCTCAGGGAGATCGGGCAGCTTCAGCGTCCGGTCCTGCTGAAGCGGGGAATGTCGGCGACGCTCAAGGACTTCCTGCTCGCGGCCGAGTACGTGATGAGTGGCGGCAACATGGACGTGGTACTCTGCGAACGCGGGATCCGCACCTTCGGCGGCGAGATGCGCAACACCTTCGACCTGGCCGCCATCCCCTGGCTGAAGCTGGAGACGCATCTGCCGGTCATCGCCGACCCCTCGCACGCCGGCGGACGCCGCGATCTGGTGGCGCCGCTCGCCTGCGCGGCGCTGGCGGCGGGCGCGGACGGGCTCATCGTGGAGGTGCACCCGGATCCGGAGACGGCGGCCTCCGATGGCGACCAGTCGCTCACCTTCGCGGAGTTCGCCGACATGATGCGCGGACTGCGGGCATTTGCCGAGGCGGCGGGGCGGTCGCTTTAGCACCCGTGGACAAGATCCCCCGGCATTCCGCGGCCTCATCCACGGACCAGCGCCTTGGGGTCCCTGAATTGTAAATCATGCTTTACAAAAAGTAAACTCTTCTTTACTATTCTCCCTCCCACGCCCCCTCAAGCGCCCTGCTCAACGCGTCGAACTGGGCTTCCAGCGCCGCCGCGGCGGTTCCCCCCCGAACCGCACGGGATTGCACGGACGACACGGGGTCGAAGGCCGCATGGACATCCTTGGCGAAGGCCGGGTGCACCGCCTTCATCTCCTCCGGGGCAAGCTGGCCCAGGTCCCTGCCGGCGTCTTCGGCCACCCGAACCAGTTCGCCAACGACGTGGTGGGCCTCGCGGAACGGAACGCCCCGGCGCACCAGGTGGTCGGCCAGGTCGGTGGCCAGGATCTGCGTCCCCAGCGCTTCCGCAATGCGGGCCCGGTCAAGGGTCAGGCTCGAAACCGCTCCGGTCATGGCGGGCAGGACGACGCCGAGGGTGTCCACCGAGTCGAAGACGGCTTCCTTGTCCTCCTGCAGGTCCCGGTTGTAGCC
Organism: Gemmatimonadota bacterium; assembly: GCA_009840215.1. Classification (GTDB taxonomy): domain Bacteria; phylum Gemmatimonadota; class Gemmatimonadetes; order Longimicrobiales; family Gaopeijiaceae; genus Bin94. Next base: position 6,344 of record VXOC01000271.1, read on the forward strand.
GGTCGGCAGCCCCTTCAGCACCGTCAGCATCCCCGTCAGGTTGCCTACCAGGCGTCCCGACTTGCCCCGCGTCAGCTCGGCGACATCGGGGTTGCGCTTCTGCGGCATCAGCGACGACCCCGTGGTGTAGCCGTCGCCCAGCCGCACGTATCCGAATTCGGAGGTGGAAAAGAGGACCAGGTCTTCGGCCAGCTGCGACAGGTGCACCCCCGTCATCGCCGCGCCGAAGAGCAGCCGCGCCGCCCAGTCGCGGTCCGACACGGTGTCGATCGAGTTCTCGGAGATGCTCGCGAATCCGAGGTCGGCCGCCAGCGCCTCACGGTCGACGTCGAAGGGGCAGCCCGCCACCGCCCCCGCGCCCAGCGGCAGGACATCGCACTCCCTGAGAACCGCCCGCAGGTGTTCCAGGTCGCGGACCAGCGGCCAGGCCCGCGACAGGAGCCAGTGGGCGGCGGGCACCGGTTGCGCCTGCTGGAGGTGGGTGAACCCCGGCATCACGACGTCCGGATTCTCGTGCGCCTTGGCGCCGATCGCCTCCACCAGCGCCGCCAGCCGGTCGCCGAGCGCGCGGATCGCTTCCCTGCCCCAGAGCCGGAAATCGGTGGCGACCTGGTCGTTGCGCGAACGCCCGGTATGCAGCTTGCCACCAGCGGAACCGATCTCTTCGATCAGCATGCGTTCGACCACCGTGTGGATGTCCTCTTCAGGCAGTCCGGCGGGACCCGGCAACGCTTCGAGCCGTGCGGCGACCTCCGCCAGACCGTCGTCGATCCGCCGGGCTTCTTCGCGCGACAGGATGCCGGCGCGTTCGAGTCCGCGGGCCCACGCCCGGCTCCCCCGGATGTCGTGGGGCCACAGTCGCCAGTCGACGTCCAGGGACCGGTTCAGCGGCTCCATCTCGCCAGCAAGTCCCTCTTGAAAACGCCCGCCCCACAGGGCGTGGTCCGCTGCGTCGCGCGGCTTGCCGGCGGAGGAGGAAACGGCCAGGGCTTCTAGTCCCCCTGCGTGTGCACCACCCCGGCGGATGGACGCCAACCCGCGGTCGAAGCCTCGGGCGCCACCAGGGGAGTTCGCGGTTGGGGCGGTGTGACCGGCGCGTCTCCGGGGATTCCCTCCAGCTCGCGATCCACCACCGCGCGCTCGCCGTTGCCGGGGGCCGCCCGTAGCGCCGCCAGCCGCTTCTGCGCCGCCACCGCGCGCTGCGGAAGGGCGAAGAGCTTGACGAAACCGGAAGCGTCCGCGTGCGCGTAGCCCTCCGAAGCGCCGAAGGAGGCGAGGTCCAGGTCGTAGAGCGAGACGGGGGCCCGCCGCGCGAGGACGGTCGCCTGTCCCTTGAAGAGGCGCAGGCGCACGGTACCCGTCACGTTCGCCATGAGCGAGTCCACCGTGGCGTCGATGGCCTCCCGCTCCGGCGTCCACCAGCGCCCCTCGTACACCAGGTCGGCGTAGCGGGGTGCGAGCGAGTCCTTCAGGGCCAGGGCGCTGCGCGACAGCACCAGCTGCTCCAGCTCCTGGAGCGCGGTGAGCAGAATCGTGCCGCCGGGCGTTTCGTAGACGCCCCGCGACTTGATCCCCACCACCCGGTCCTCGACGATGTCGGCGCGGCCCACGCCGTGCTCCGACCCGACCTCATTGAGCTGGGTGAGCAGCGCGAGGAGCGAAAGGGGATGTCCGTCGATGGTGACCGGGACGCCGGACTCGAAGCCCAGTTCCAGCTCGACGGGTGTATCGGGCGCATCCGCCGGATCCCGCGTCCAGACGAAGACATCGGGTCCGGGAGCGTTGCCCGGATCCTCCAGGGGGCCTCCCTCGTGGCTGATGTGCCACAGGTTCTCGTCGCGCGAGTAGAGCTTCTCCTCGTCGATGCCGTCGAGGGAAATGCCCCGGGCCCGCGCATATGCGAACGCGTCCTCACGTGACGTGATATCCCACTCCCGCCACGGCGCCACCACCTTCAGACCGGGCGCCAGCGCGGCGAAGGACAGCTCGAAGCGGAGCTGGTCGTTGCCCTTCCCGGTGCAGCCGTGGGCCAGGGCGCCCGCGCCCGTGCGACGTGCGATCTCCACCATGCGGCGCGAGATCACCGGCCGGGCCATCGCGGTTCCCAGCAGGTACTTCCGGCTGTAGACCGCGCCGGCGCGCACCACGGGCAGGATGAAGTCCGTCAGGAACTCCTCACGCAGGTCCTCTCCGAAGAACGCGGACGCGCCCGTGGCGAACGCCTTCGTGGCCAAATGGTCCACCCCGCCCCGCTGCCCCACGTCGGCCGCCATGCAGACGACATCCGCGTGATGGTTCTCTCTCAACCAGGGCACGATCACCGACGTGTCGAGCCCTCCCGAGTACCCCAATACGATCTTCACGGCTTGCAACGCTTCCTCTCCGGGTTCCCCTGAATCGAACGCGGGCCGGAACATGGGAGCCGTACGTCTCCCGCCAAGGCCGTACGGTACTATCCATCCCCATGCCCCGGACCCGCTGATCGGTATCGGGTCACGGTAATAATATGCAGTTTTGATGAAATAATATGCAGAAACGCTGCATTGTCAAGTTATCGGGAACGCGGCGCTAACGAGAGTCCCCCCCGGCCAGCTCCCCGATCGCCGCCGCGACGTCCCCCGCCGAGGCCGCATCCCGCAGAATCACCAGCACGGTGTCGTCCCCCGCGATCGTCCCGGCCAGCCCCTCGAACTCCTCCCAGTCGATCCCCGACGCCACCGCCTGTGCGGCCCCGCTCAACGTCCTCACGACGATCAGGTTGCCCACGGGCTCGGCGGAGACGAAGAGCGCCGGCAGGATCGCATCCAGCGGAGCGATGTTCTCCCACTCCTCGGGAAGCGTGTAGTGCGGCTTCCCGTCCGCGCCCACCACCTTGACGAGGCGCAGGTCACGGATGTCGCGGGACAGCGTCGCCTGTGCCACCGCGAACCCCTCGGCGGCCAGACGCGCGCGCAACGCCTCCTGGTGCGGGACCCGGTGCTCCCGGATGATCCGCAGCAACCTGGCCTGCCGCTTGCGTTTACTCCCCGACTTCACGCCGCTCCCGGCCTCGAATGCCGTGTCCGTCAGAAATCGTACTGAACCCGCAGCAGGAGCAGCCGCCCCAACTCGGGAGCTCCCACGAACTCGCGGTGCAGGTTGTTGAGAATGTTGTTTGCGGTCAGGGACAACCGGGTTGCGCGCCGGAACGGCAGCTCGTAGCCGATCGAGGCGTCGACCACCTCGTATCCGCCGACCTCGCCGACATACACGCCGGAATTCATGGGGAATCCGTCCGTCATGCGCACGCGCCCCTGCAGCGTGAGTCCCAGGGCGCGGTCGTCGAAGGTGAAGCCGAGGGAGCCCTTGTTGCGTGGTGCATTGAGCGCGATGTCGTGCAGGCCCGTGCACTTGCCGTCGTTGTCGTCGTCGAAGCAGTCGTCGCTCTGGAAGGAATAGCCGGCGTTGATCCGGAAGCGGTCGGAGACCAGGATCTGCGCCGCCAGGTCGGCTCCCCAGTAGTCGACCTCACCGAAGTTGCGGTAGGTCACCATCAGGTTGTGATCCTCGGACTGGTCCGGCGCGACGGTGCCGATGGGGACCGCGGCCAGGTTCGCAATGATTTCGGCAACCTGCTGCTGGGTGATCAGTCCCGCCTGAATGAGCGGCCCGAGACGGTGGAACACGAACGCGCCGGTGGACTCCGGATCGAGGAAGACGTTGGGCGTCTCCACCCGCAGGGGGCCGACGAAGTTCTGGATGTTGGCCTTGTAGACATCGGCGGCCAGGAGCACCCGGCCCGCCAGCAACCCCTTGTAGCCCCCTTCGATAGTGGTGTAGATGGTCGACTCCAAGGGATCGACGGCGGTCGGACCCGCGTCGAGATTGAACTCCTGGCTGTTGATGTCCAGCCGCCTCAGAACCGTGCCGATCTCCGGATCCTCGGGGATCGCGCCGGGCATCTGCAGGAACCCCACGATCGGTGCGAGGTCAGGGGCAAGCCGGGCCAGCAGCTCGAGCAGGCCGTCCCAGAAGAGGACTGCGTTGGCGGGCAGTTGACCGGGCGCCAGCGGAGAGCGCATGCAGAGGGAGTTGTATCCCCCCGGGCAGGTGTGGGTGAAGGTGTAGCCCGTACTCGGCACGCCCCGCGCCTGTACGGCGTAGAAATTGATCGGGGGCGGAAGCGTGGCCGCGACGATGTCCAGGAAGAGGTTGTTGGCGGTCGGCGTCGCGAAGGCCTGGTTGTAGGTAATGCGGAAATTCTGGTCCTCCGCCGGCTTGAACACCAGGGCGGCGCGCGGCGAGATGTTCAGATCGTCCAGACGGCTGTGATGGTCGACCCGGATGGCCGTGACCAGAGCGAGCTTTTCGCCGAGCGATGTCTCCGAGTGCAGGTACCCCCCGATCTCGGCGATCATGTCATCGTCCTCGTTGCGCCCGTTGATCGTCCCGCCGGTGCGGGGTTCGGTCCGCTGCCAGTCGACGCCGTAGGTGAAGCTCTGCCACGACCCCAGGTCCATGCCGTACTGGAACTGCGCCGCCATGGTACGCGACTGGTCGATGACCGGGGCCCCCGTGCGCAGGCCGAAGGTGCCCTCCGTAACGAGCCCGCCCTCCGCCCCGCCGGAGTTCGTCATGTTGAGGAAATACTGGGCGAAGAGCCGGCCCTTGGTGAAGCGTGACTGCAGGTAGTTGTACCCCCAGTTCTTCACCTGGAAGGCGCCGATTCCGGTCATGTCGACGCCGCTCGCCAGGGTCGAGGATCCGCCGTTGAACACGAGGTCGCCGCCGCCCGCGAAGCGGAAGTCCATGCGCGCATCGACGGAATACCGCCTTGCCTCGTTGTCCCGCACGCAGTGCCTGCACCCCGCCTCGCGGGCCACCGCTTCCGCGGGATCGTCGTATTCCCAGTCGTCCCCCTGCATGTATTGCCCTGAGATCTTCAGCCCGAAGTTCTCCGTGGGGGCGACGGCCGTGCGGAACTGGCCGTGGAAGAGGGACCGTTCACCCCCGGCGAGCGAGACCGTCGATCCCTGCTTGTCGAGCGGCGAAGAGGTGATGAGGTGCATGACACCGGAGGCGGCGTTGGGACCGTAGAGAGCTGCCCCGGGACCCAGCGACAACTCGATCCGGTCGAGGTCGAGGTCATTGGTGGGGAACATGCTGTAGGCGTTGAAGCGGAGCGACGGGATCCGTGCGTAGCGGTTGTCGATGATGGTGAGCAGCGCGCCCGAGAAGACGTTGTTGAAGCCCCGCGCCACCACGGTGCCCTGCGCCAGCCCCGTCTGGGCCCTGTCGACCCCGGGAAGCGTGGTCACGTGATCGGCCACGGTGACCGCGGCGACTCTCTCGATCTCGTCCGCCGAGACCGTGGCGATTGAGGCCGGCGCATCCAGAGCCTTCTCCTGGCGGCGCGATGCCGTGATGACCACCGGGTTGAGCACGAGGGCCTGTGAACGCAGGGAGATGTCGACGTCCACGCTGGCTCCCACGGCCACCGCCACGCCGTCGACCCGCGTCGTCTCGTAGCCGATGAGCCTCACGACGACGGAATACGTTCCCGGCGCCACCGTCAGGCTGTAGCGGCCCTCGTCGTTGGAACCCTGCGGGCCTCCCGCCCCGAGCGCCTCGACCGAGGCTCCGGCAAGGGGTGCGCCGGTTTCGGCGTCGGTGATCTGCCCCACGATCGTCCCCTGTTGCGCGGAGACCGCCCCGGCCGGGGCGCTGCAGACGAGAGCAAAGGACAGCAAAGTAGCGAAACGCAAGTCGACGCTCATCATACCCTTCCTTGGCGGGGGGGACGTACCTTGTCTTGTCCGCCGAAGGTACCGAGTCGGTCAGGCGAACACAATCACTGCGGGGCATTTCGCCCTGTCCGGTGTTCCTGCCGCGAACAGGTGTGCAATTTGGATGCGCGAATGACGAAATGGCTGCAATTGGAAGACTTCGCCGCGGCTCGCCGGCGTGTGGACGGCGCCGTTCACCGTACCCCCCTCCTTTCCTTTCGCACCTTGGGACGGCTCAACGGGACCAACGTCTGGCTGAAGTGCGAAAACCTGCAGAAGACCGGCTCCTTCAAGGTGCGGGGAGCCCTCAATGCGATCGCGACGCTGAGTCCCGGCGAGCGGGCCCGGGGCGTCATCACGATCTCGGCCGGCAACCACGCGCAGGCGGTGGCGTGGGCGGCGGGACGCGCGGGTGCGCGTGCCGTGGTGGTGATGCCCGAGGGGGCCGCCCGAACCAAGGTGGAGGCGGCGGCCGGGTACGGTGCCGAAATCGTACTGCACGGGGATGCGGCGATGGCCTTCGCGGAAGCGCGGAGGCGTGCGCACGAGGAGGGGCTCGTCTTTCTCCATCCCTTCGACGCGGAGCCGGTGGTTGCGGGTCACGGATCGACCGGGCTCGAGGTGGGCGAGGACATTCCGGGCAGGACGGTGGTGGTGGTGCCGGTGGGGGGCGGCGGGCAGATCGCCGGGATCGCGGGGGCTCTGGCCGCGACGGGAAGGCTGGCCGGGCGCGGGCGCGTGCGTGTATTCGGGGTCGAGCCGGAAGGCGCACCCGGCATGCGCAGGAGCCTCGACGAGGGCCGGCCCGCCACCCTCGACGCTGTGCGAACCCTCGCCGACGGATTGGCGCCGCCCATGGCCGGGGAGCTGAACTACCGGTACGTCGCGCGGTTCGCCGAGGACGTGGTGCTGGTGAGCGACGACGAGATCCTCTCCGCGATGCGGCTCCTGCTGACCCGCGCGAAGCTTGTGGCCGAACCGTCGGGGGCCGCGGCGGCGGCGGCGCTGATGTTCGGACGGATTCCCGTGACGCCGGGCGAGACGGTCGTGGCCCTGGTTTCGGGGGGGAACGTGGACGACGACATGGTGGTCCGCGCGCTGCGCGAGGGCGCACCGTGGCCCTGATCCAGATCGAAGGGGCCGAAAAGCGCTACGGCGACACGGTCGCCCTGGACGGCGTCTCGTTGCGGGTCGGCGCCGGAGAGTGCGTGGCCCTGGTGGGCGAGAGCGGCTCCGGCAAGACCACGCTGCTGCGTACGATCAACCGGCTCACCGCGCTGGACCGGGGGGAGGTGGTGGTGCGGGGAGAATCGGTCGAGGCGCTGGATCCGGTGGCCCTGCGCCGCTCGATCGGGTATGTGCAGCAGGACGGCGGCCTGATCCCGCACTGGACGTGTCTCGCCAACGCGGCCCTGGTCCCCACCCTCCTTGGCCTGCCGGACGCCGAATTGCGCGGCCGGCGGGCCCTCGGCGCGGCCGGGCTCGAGGCCGCGGTCTTCGCGGAGCGCTATCCGCGCGAGCTGTCGGGTGGACAGCGCCAGCGGGTGGCCATTGCACGGGCCATGGCGGCCGAACCCGACATCCTCCTCATGGACGAACCGTTCGGCGCCCTCGACGCCATCACCCGCCACGAGGCCCGGGAGGCGTTCATCGCGCTGAGGACCTCGGCCCGCGTGACCGCCGTGCTCGTCACCCATGACCTGGGCGAGGCGCTCCGCGTGGCCACCCGGATCGCGGTCATGCGCGCGGGCAGGATCGTGATGGAGGCGCCGCCCGAAGAAATGGCCGGAAAAGCGACCGGCTACGCGGCCGAGCTGCTCGCCAGGTCCGGGCTGTCTGCGTGATGCGCCGCGCGTCGGGTTGGGGCGGCCGCCGAATGAGCAACGCGGTCAGGGGACTCGCCGTCTCCGCACTGTGGGCAATCCTCCCGGGCCCGGCCAGTGGACAGGAGGGGCCCCGCCCTGTCGTCATCGCTTCCAAGCCCTTCGCCGAGTCCTACCTGCTCGCCGAGGTCTTTGCCCAGCTCCTCGAGATGCACGGCTACGCGGTGGAGCGCCGTCCCGGGCTCGGGACAACCGAACTGGTCCTGCAGGCGCTGCGCGCCGGCGACATCGACGTCTATCCCGAGTACACCGGGACCGGTCTCGCCGCGGTCCTGGGCGAGACGGCGCAGGGCGGTTCGGCCTCGGTGTTCAGGCGGGTCAGCGACGAGTTCGAGGCGCGGTGGGGGTTGCACTGGCTGCCGCCGCTCGGGTTCGAGAATACCTACGCCATGGCCATGCGGCGCACCTTGGCGGACTCGCTGGACGTGCGCACGCTCTCCGGGCTGGCAGCGCTTGCGGAAGGCCTCGCAGGCGGCTTTTCACCCGACTTCATCGGGCGCGCGGACGGGCTGGACGGGCTGGCGGCCGCCTACGGGATCGAATTCCGCGAAACGCACAGCCTGTTGCAGGCGGTCAAGTACCAGGCGCTGGTCCAGGGCGAGGTCGACGTGATCGACGGCTACTCGACCGATGGCGCCATCGCCCGCTACGATCTGGCCGTGCTGGCGGACGACCGCAACTTTTTCCCGCCATACGACGCCGCGCCCCTCGTCGGCCGCGCCTTCCACGAGGAGCTGCCCGGGGCGGTTCTGGTACTCACCCGCATGGCCGGCAGGATCGATGAGGAGGCCGTACGACGGGCGAACGAGCGCATCGAGGTGGAGGGCGCCCCCATCGCCGAAGCCGCGCGGGAACTCCTGGGTGCCGTGGGCCTCGCCGGACCGGGGGTCGGGAGGAGTCCGGAGGGCAGTCCCGGTGGATCCGTCCGGCGGGGAGACGGATTCGTCCTGGCGGCGCTGCCCGCATACATGTGGGAGCACCGGAACGAGTTGGCCCGTCAGGTGGCCCGCCACCTCCTCCTCGTACTTGCTTCTCTGGGCGCGGCGATCCTCGTGGCGCTGCCCGCCGGGGTGGCGCTCGAGCGGCGGCGCGGACTGGCCGAGGGCGCGATCCGGGTGGCGGGTCTGCTGCAGACGATCCCCGGCATCGCCCTGCTGGCCTTCATGATCCCGCTCTTCGGGATCGGCGTGGCCCCCGCCGTGATGGCCCTGTTTCTCTATTCTCTGCTCCCCGTGCTGCGCAATACCTACACGGGCATCATCGAGGCCGCGCCCGACGCCGTGGCCTCCGGACGGGCACTCGGCATGACCGAGGGGCAGCTGCTCACGCGCATTCGCCTGCCCCTCGCCGCGCCGATCATCATGGCGGGGGTTCGCACGGCGGCGGTCATCAACGTGGGGACGGCGACGCTGGCGGCCTTCGTCGGTGCGGGCGGACTCGGCGACCCGATCGTGGCCGGGCTCTCGCTGTCCGATCCGGTCATGATCCTGTCGGGCGCCGTTCCGGCGGCCGTGCTGGCGCTCTTCGTGGATTGGGGGCTGGCCCGGGCCGAGGCCGGGGTGGCACCGAAGGGGGTGGCGGAGGGGAGGCGGTAGGCAGGCCGCCGATCGACACCTCCGAGGCGCCGGGCGAGCGAATGCACCCGGTTGTGGATCACACCGCTTACCCTCCACACTGTAAAGTCGGGTTTACAAAATGTCATCTCCAGTATACTTTCCAGCCGTCTCGCACGGAGGTGGCACGTGGCAAAACGATCCCGAAGGAGGTAGCTCACGGTGAACACACTGCGCCGCTACCTGCTCCCCGGTTTCGTATTTCAGTCCGTGGTGATCGCCGGAGGCTACGGAACCGGGCGCGAACTGGCCGAGTTCTTCCTCTCCCGCGGACCCCTCGGGGGACTGCTGGCGATGGCGCTGGCCACGGCCGTGTGGAGCGCCGTGTGCATCGTCAGCTACGAGTTCGCGCGGGTCTTCCGGGCGTACGAGTACCGGAGCTTCTTCCAGAGACTGCTCGGACCCGGGTGGGTGGCCTTCGAGGTGCTCTACGTCGCGCTCATGATGATCGTGCTGGCGGTGATCGCCGCGGCCGCCGGATCGATCACGGAAGAGACCTTCGGGCTCCCCTACCTGTCGGGCGTCGTGGGCATCCTGACGCTCGTGGGGTTCCTGGTCTTCGGCGGCAACCGTGTGATCGAGCGGGCCTTCGCGGGTTGGTCGGTGGTCCTGTACCTCGTCTACTTCATCTTTTTCGTGATGTGCGTGCGCAGCTTCGGCCCGGCCATCCAGGCCTCCCTCTCGGGCGGCGGCATCGAGGGAAGCTGGATCCAGGGTGGTCTCCAGTACGCCGGGTACAACCTGGGGGTACTTCCCGCGGTTCTCATCACGATCCGCCATCACCGCAACCGCAGGGACACCTTCATCGCGGGACTGCTGACCGGTCCCATCGCGATGATCCCCGCGCTGCTCTTCTTCTGCGCCATCGTGGGCGAATACCCCGGAATTCTGACCGCTGAGGTACCGATCAACCACATGCTGGAGCTGCTGGGTTCGCGCTCCTTCCAGATCGTCTTCCAGGTCATGCTCTTCGGCACCCTGGTGGAGACCGGGGCCGGATTGATCCACGCCGTGAACGAGCGCATCGCGCGGACCTTCGCCGAGCGCGACCGCGCGCTGCCGGCGCGAACCCGCGTGGCCGCGGCGCTGGGACTGCTGGGACTCGGCGCGGTGATCGCCCGGTTCGGTCTGATCGACCTCATCGCCAAGGGCTACGGGATGATCACCTACGGCTACCTCGCGGTCTTCGTCGTGCCGGTCCTCACCTGGGGGATCGTGCTCATTCGCCGCCGGCGCGGAGCCGCGCAAAACGCCTGATCGCGAGGATTCCCGCCGCGGGCCCGAGCGCCAGCACCGCAAAGGTCCACCGCCACCCCACCGCCTCCGTCACCGACGGCACCGCCTGAACCGTCACCGAGGCCAGCAGGAACCCCACGCACGTCTGCAGCGTCAGCGCGGTTCCGGCAGCCCCCTCCGGCGCCACCTCGGTGACCAGCGCGCTGAACTGCGCCGAGTCGGCCACAACGAAGAAGCCCCACACCAGCGTGACGGCCGCCACCAGCGCGAACGACGCGCCGAATAGCGGCCCGATCGCCAGACAGCACAGCCCGCTCACCGCCATCGCCCACACCACCAGCCGCTCCCGCCCGATCCGGTCCGCCGCCCACCCACCCCACACGCAC
>VXOC01000033.1 GCA_009840215.1 Gemmatimonadota bacterium
CGCGGCGGATGTGCGGGGGGATGGTCCGCGTCCGCCGCCCCACGCTCACCACTTCCCCGTCCCGGTGACACATCGCGACCCGCGCGGCGTCGCACGCCATGCGCCGCGATGTCTCCGCGCTCACCCGCACCCCGTCGAGCTCGGACCGTCCCGTCTCGCCGCGCTCCATCATCGTCGCAGGATCGGTGTGGACCACCACTTGGTAGCGCTCGGCCCGGCTGCCGCTCCCCACCTCCCCGCACCCGGCGCCCTCACGCGAGCCGTCGCCCGCCTCATCCCCCCCGAACGCTGCCGCCAGCGCCCGCTCGGCCACCAGCCCCGCCGCATCGGCGCGCCGTTGCCGGTTTCGCGGCCCCGCGTCCGCGTCCTCCCCCTGGTACAGCGCATCGCTCGCCGCCTCGATCGCCCGCATCAGCACCGCGCCCACCTCCGGCTCGAGCCGCCCCCGCACCACATACATCCCGCCGACGTCGACTGCGCATACTCGAGCAGCGTCGCCTCGGTCTCGGGTGTGGCGACCCGGGTCATGGCGCGCACCTTCGTGTAGGAGAGCTGGCCACTCTTCATAACCTCGGCCGTGAGGGGGAGTTCCTCCAGCGCGTGGGCGACCCGCACGTTCTCGCGCGCGGCGGCCAGCGTGCGCCCGGTGCGCCACGCGAGCCATTCGGCACACGAAGTAAAGTTGTCGGCCCACCCCTTCGCGCCGGTCGAAGTCGGCGACGAGGGTGAGCATTTCAAAGGTGGCGATGTTGATGCTGGCGGCGAGTTGGGCAATGCGTTCGCCGAGTTCGAAGAGGTCGTCGGACATGGTCGGGTCTCCTGAAATGTGAGTGCGGCAAAGGGTCTTCGGGGGGCAGCAGGTCCCGCCCGCTACAATATACGCGGCGTGATTTCGGCCTCTCAGGACGGCTCAGGAAACGAAAACCGGGGGTGGAGGCAACACAAACGGTTCACGAGGCCGACCGACGCGCCCCCCGGGCCTTCCAGCGCCCCCTGCGGGGCATCGTGGAAGCGGTCCCCGACGCCGCGAGAGCGCGAATTCAAAACCGTACATAGTCAAATCGGCCTGTGATCAGACGATTTGGGACGCTCATGCTCGGATGGGACCGCGAACTGGTGATTCCCGTCGGGAGGGGCACATGGATCCGAGAACCGGCGATCCGGGAACCGCGATGCCGGGGAGGCCCGGACCCGGAGTCAAGCCGCCCGCCCGCCGCCGCGGCAAATCAAGGGACAGCCGCATTGCTCGATTGGGACGCCCGCCCGGCTCAATTGGGACGCCCGCCCGGCTCGATTGGGACGCCCCGGCTCGATTGACTCCGCTCCCTGCCTGGCGTCATGTCGGCATTGCGCCGCGGCGGGTTCACCCAGCCGACGCGCCGCCACGGTTTGATGGCGCTTTCTCGGCACCCGCCGCACCGTCTTACGACATTTCACAGTGTGACACTACACCAGGAGTCATTGGACAGCCCGCGCGAGCAGCTGACCGCCTACCGCTCCACCCGCACCGCCTTAACATTCACGAACTCGCGCACCCCGAAGTCCGCCAGCTCCCTCCCGAACCCGCTCTCCTTCACCCCGCCGAAGGGCAGGCGCGGGTCGGATTTCACGAAGTCGTTGACGAAACACGTCCCGGCCTCGATCCCGTCCCGCGCGATCCGCTCCCCACGCTCCAGGTCATCCGTGAAGACGGCCGCGCCGAGCCCGTAGGCCGTGTCGTTCGCGATCCGCACGGCCTCCTCCTCCGAACCGGCGCGTATGATGCACGCAACCGGTCCGAACATCTCCTCGTCCCAGGCGGGCATCCCCGGCCGCACCTCGGTCAGCACCGTGCACGGGTAGTACCACCCCGGCACCTTCGGGACCTCGCCGCCCAGCCGGCACACCGCGCCGGCCGCGATGCTCCGCTCCACCTGCCCGGCCAGGTGGTCTCGCAGGTCCTCCCGCGCGAGCGGCCCGACATCGGTCATCGCGGCCATCGGGTCGCCGACGCGCACGCCCGCCATGCGCGCGACCACCGCTTCGGTGAACTCGTCGGCCACTGCCTCGTGCACGATCAGGCGCTTGGCCGCGATGCAGCTCTGCCCTCCGTTGATGAGGCGGCCGGTCACGCACGCCTCGACGGCGCGGGGCAGGTCGGCGTCGTCGAGCACGATGTAGGGGTCGCTGCCGCCCAGTTCCAGCACGCACGTCTTGATCTGCGCGCCGGCGATCGCGGCGACGTGGCGGCCCGCGCCGGTGCTCCCCGTGAGCGTGACGCCCTGGACGCGCGCGTCCAGGATGAGGTCGCCGGTGGCGTCGACGTCGGTGAAGAGGTTGGTGAAGAGTCCGTCGGGAAACCCGGCCGCGCGGAAGAGGCGCACCAGCTCCAATGCGCAGCCGGGAACGCTGGGCGCATGCTTGAGGAGCACGCCATTGCCGGCGATGAGCGTGGGGACCGCGGCCCGCACGACCTGCCAGAGCGGGAAGTTCCAGGGCATGATCGCCAGAACGAGTCCCAGCGGCTGGAAGGTGACATAGCTCCGCCAGGCTTCTGTTTCCACCACCCTGTCACCCAGGAACCTTGCCCCGTTCTCACTGTAGTACTCGCATCCAACCGCGCACTTCTCCACTTCGGCAAGGGACTCCGCCATGGGCTTCCCCATCTCCATCGTGACGATCTCGGCCAGGTGCCCCTGCCGCGCGCGGAACTCGCGGGCAACGTCCCCGATGATCCGGGTCCGCTCGTCCACCCCTGCTCTGCGCCACCCACGCTGGGCATCGCGGGCCGCGGCCAGCGCGTCCTCCACCTGGCCGACGCTCATGAACGGATACGTCGCCAGCACTTCGCCGCTGGAGGGGTTGATGGTCGTGAATCCCACGGTCGTTCCCGGGTTGGTTGAACGCAAAGCTCCGGCCGGAGCCACCTTACCCGATCGGGGGCGCCGGGGCCAGTACTCCGCCTTGCGCGCGCGCTTGCCGAACGACGTTGCAAACCACACCTTTTGCAAATGATCGCTCCGGCCCCCTCCGTCCCCCTCACAGCCCTGGACCAGCTCTGGTTCCAGGTCGGCGGGACGGTCTGCAACCTGCGCTGCACGCACTGCTTCATCTCCTGTTCCCCGGACAACCACTCCTTCTGGTTCATGACGAGGCGGCAGGTGCGCGCCGCACTCGAGGAATCCGCGGGGATGGGCGTGAAGGAGTACTACTTCACCGGCGGCGAGCCGTTCATGAACCACGAGATGGTGGGGATTCTGGACGACACCCTGGGGTACGGTCCGGCCACCGTCCTCACCAACGCCACGCTGCTGCCCGAGCGCCGCGTCGAGGAGTTGAGGACCGTCGCCGAAGGGCGCTGCCATCCGCTCGAACTGCGCGTCAGCATCGATGGCCCTGACGCCGCGATCAACGACGCGATCCGGGGCGAGGGCAGCTTCGAGCGCGCGATGGAAGGGGTGGGTGCGCTCGTGGCCGCGGGCTTTCGCCCGATCATCACCACCATGCAGAGCTGGCCCTGCGAGGAGATGGCGTGCATGCTCCAGCGCTTCCGCGACGCGATGGGCGCCGTGGGGTACGCCGAGCCGCGGCTCAAGGTGCTGCCCCCGCTCCTGATCGGCGCGGAGGCCGAGCGGAACCGCGGCTACCGTCCCGACGAACTCGTCACCCACGAGATGATGCACGGCTACGACCTGGACCAGCTGCTGTGCACGCGTGCGCGCCTGGTCACGGCGACCGGCGTCTACGCGTGCCCGATCCTGCTCGACTACCCGAGCGCCCGCCTGGCCGACACCCTGACGGACGCCGTGCGCATGCGCGCCAGCCTGCGCGAGTCGGCGTGTCATACCTGCTACGTGAACGGCGCGATCTGTTCGAACGCGACCACGGGGATGGGGGAAAACGGCGCGTGCGAGGCGGATACTCCGTCATGCGATTCGGCTCCCGCCACCTGCGACGCGGTGCCCGTGGCCTGCGATTCGGCCTCCGCCATGTAGGCTGCGCTTCATGTCCGACAGGTCCAGGATCGCCTATGTGGACGGCCCCCGGCTGCGGCGGGCGCTGCTTGCAGCGTGCCGAAGCGGTCGACAGTGCAAGGCCGAGCTGAACCGCATCAACGTCTTTCCGGTGGCCGACGGGGACACCGGGACCAACCTGAGCCTCACCCTCGAGGCGGTCGCGGGGGAGCTGGCCCGGTACCGTGAACGCCGGGTGGACCGGATGGCGGCGGCGGCGGCGCGGTCGGCGCTGCTGGGTGCGCGGGGCAACTGCGGCATGATGCTCTCCCAGTTCCTGCTCGGATTCTCGGGGGGACTCGAGGGCAGGGCGCGGGCGTCGCTGGGCGAAGTCGCGTCGGCGCTCACCGAGGGCGCGCAGTCGCTCGACGCGGCGGTCGAGAACCCGGTGGAGGGTACGATCCTGACAGTGGTGAGGGACTCCGCCTCGAAGGCCGTGTCGGAGAGCGTGACGAAGGGAAGTGGCGACTTCGCCGAAGCCATGGTGGCGATGCGGGAGACGGCGCGGGAGTCGCTCGCGCGCACCCCCGATCTCCTTCCCGTGCTGGCCGAGGCGGGGGTGGTGGATGCGGGAGCGCAGGGGTTCGTGGAGATGGTCGAGGGTGTGGTGCGGCTGATCGAGAAGGGTGACGAGGGGGTGGAAGCGGAGGCGGTTGCCGGGAACGGGGCCGAGGAAGACGTGCACCCGGAGTGGTCGCCGATCGGCGCCGCCGAGCACCCGTTCACGCACGGGTCGCGCCGGTACTGCACCGAGATCCTGGTCGAGGGACCGGATCTGCCGGGGGAAGGGGTCGTGCGCGAAGCCCTGGCCGAGGGCTCGGAAGAGCTGCTCGTCATTCGAAGCGAGGAGATTCTCAAGATTCACCTCCACACCGACCATCCCCGGGATGCGATCGACTACTGTGCCACACTCGGCACGGTGGTCGCGCACAAGGCCGAGGACATGCTGGCCCAGTTCGAGGCGGCGCGGATTGCGCGCGGCAAGACCGTGCGCCGCCCGGTTGGCATTATGGTGGACTCGGGGTCGGACCTGCCGGACGCGGTGGCGCGGGCCCACGGGATCCACATCATCCCGCTCCTGCTAATCGACGGCGAGCGGACGCTCAAGGACCGGATCGACATCAGCGCGGGAGAATTCCACGCCCAGCTCGAGAGCGGCGGCCCCCTCCCCACCACCTCGCAGCCCCCTCCGGGCGACTTCATTGCCGCCTACGAGCACGCTTCCACCGAGGCCGAGGTGGTGGTGCCGATTCTCCTGGCGGCCTCGCTGTCAGGGGTCTTCCGCTCTGCCGAGAACGCCAATGACATGGTGCCTCACCTGGATGTGCGGCTCGTGGACTCCAAGGGGGCTTCGATACTGGTCGGGCTGCTGGCGCTGAAGGCGGCCGAGCTGGCCGAAGCGGGTGCGGACGCCGAGGAGATCATCGCCGAGGTGGAGAGAATCCGGGCGCAATCGGGGATCCTGTTCACCGTGCGCAACCTCGATCGCCTGATCGCTTCGGGGCGCGTGAGCCAGTTCGCGGGTTGGCTGGGAGGCGTGCTGGACCTCAAACCCGTATTGGGACTGGGGGGCGACGGTACCGTGAAGGCGTTCGGCAAGGCGCGTGGGGCCGCCCGCGCGAAAAAGCTCATCCTGGACACGGTGGCGGCGGCGATTCCGCCGGGGGCGAAAAGGGTGAGGTTCGGGGTGATTCATGCGGCTGCGCCCGAGATGGCGGAGCAGTTGCGCGGCGAACTCGCGGCGCGCTACGAGGGCGCCGAGATCCTGGTGGCGCCGATCACGCCGGTCATCGCCACGCACCTGGGCCCTGGTGCCTGGGGCATCGCGTATACCGTGGAGGACTAGGCCACGGACTGCGCAGCCCGCGGAGCTACGCCCTCCGCCCCTGCACCAGCCAGTTGTAGGTCGCCATCTGCGCGCCGGAGGGCTCCGGTGGCAGCCCCACCAGCAGCGCCCGCCGGTTCCGAGCGTCCGGGAGGTGCAGGATCATGTCTTCCGCGCTCCCCGGCGGCTCGAACGGGCGTGAGCGGCCGGCCTGATCCACCGCCACGGGACGGCCCGGCGCCGTGAAATGCGCGATTCGCAGACCGAACGCCTGCCACGCCTCGAGCGGATCGGCGTCCTCTTCAGCAATGGACGGGACCAGCGTACTCTGGTAGTATGCAACGGCGTCGGCGTATCCTTCGGCATTGGATTGCCTCAGCTCCTGCAGCCGCGAGCGGTAGTAGTCGCGGGGGTCGCGGGCGCCGGTGGCGGCGAGAGCCGCTTCGAAACGGGCGTCGGCCTTCTGCTGGAGGTCGTCGGTCATGCGGTAAGTCTACAGCGCGGAGAGGAGCAGACAAATGTTGAGCCGTTCCTTCGACCAGCGCGACATCATTCCGTCCGAGGAGTACATGGAGCTCTCGTGGGAGATGTTCGGAGAGCTCTGCCGGGCGCTTGCCCTCAAGGTGGCGGCCGCCTACGACCCCGAGATCATCATCGGGGTGGCGCGCGCGGGGGTGATCCCGGGTGCGGTCATCGCCTCCATCCTGCGCCGGGACTTCTTCTCGCTCAAGATCACGCGCCGCGAAGGCGGCCAGGTGGTGCGCCAGCGCCCCTCCATCCTGACTGCGGCTCCTCGCCAGGCCCGTGGCAAGCGCGTGCTCATCGTCGACGAGATCACCACCTCCGGCGAGACCCTTCGCCTCGCGCTGGCCGCGGTGCGCGACGTGGCCCCCTCCGAGGTGCGCACCGCCACCAGTTTCGCCCGCACGCGCGGCTATACTCCCGACTTCTACGCCCTGGCCACCGACGCGACGCTCATCTACCCCTGGGACCGAAAGATCTTCGAGGGGGGCGGCCTGGTGGTGAACCCGCGCTACCGCGATACCGACGCCTGACCCCGTTCTTGCCGCCGGCCCCGGTCCGGCGTGCTCCCCGGCAGGACGGACTTCGCCTACACCCCCTCCGCCATCGCCTTCAGGAACGCCTTGTTGGTGCGGTCGCGGCTCATGCGCTCCATGAGGAACTCGATCGCCTCGGGCGCGGGCATCTGCGCCAGGAAGCTCCGCAGCAGATAGACGCGGTTCAGTTCGGTCTCCGTCAGGAGCAACTCCTCCCGCCGCGTCCCCGATCGGTTGAGATCGATCGCCGGAAAGATCCGCAGGTCGGCGATCTCGCGATCCAGCACGAGTTCCATGTTTCCCGTGCCCTTGAACTCCTCGAAGATCACCTCGTCCATCCGGCTGCCGGTCTCGATCAGGGCGGTCGCGATGATCGTCAGCGACCCGCCCCACTGGACGTTGCGCGCCGACCCGAAGAAGCGCTTCGGCCTGGCCAGCGCGTTGGCGTCCACCCCCCCGGACAGGATCCGGCCCGAGTGCGGGGCCAGTGTGTTGTACGCCCGTGCAAGGCGCGTGATCGAGTCCAGGAGGATCGCCACGTCATGGCCGCGCTCCACCAGCCGTTTGGCCTTGGCCAGCACCATTTCGGCCACGTGGCGATGGCGGCTGGCGGGCTCGTCGAAGGTGGACGAGACCACCTCGCCGCGGGTCGTCTCGATCATCTCCGTCACCTCTTCCGGCCGCTCGTCGATGAGGAGCACGAAGAGGTCGACCTCGGGATGGTTGGTCGAGATCGCGTTGGCCATCTGGCGCAGGATGGTTGTCTTGCCGGCCTTGGGCGGTGACACGATCAGGCCCCGCTGTCCCATCCCCACGGGCGCGATCAGATCCATCATGCGCATCGTCACGTCGCCTCCCCGGACCTCGAGCGTGAGCCGCTCATCGGGGTAGCGCGGCCGCAATGCCCCGAAGCTGGCACGTTGGCGCGCCGCCTCCGGACGATCGCCGTTGACGTGGTCCACGCTCACCAGCATGAGGTGCCGCTCGCCGCTGGTAGGGGGACGCACCGGTCCGGCCAGCACATCCCCTGTGCGAAGACCGTAGGAATCGATCTGCCGGCGGCTCACGAAGGCGTCGTCGGGGCCGGCAACATAGTTCCACCCCGGCGACCGGAGGAAGCCGAAGCCTTCGGGCACGATGTGGAGCACGCCTTCGGCCCGCGGCGTCTCGTTCCGCCCCAGGAGCCCCTGATAGATCGTGAAGATGAGGTCCTGCTTGCGGAGCCCGGCGTAGTGCGGGATGTTCAGCGCTTCCGCGTAGCTGTGCAGTTCGGCTACGGTTCTGTTCTTGAGTTCGGCGATTTCCATCGGGGAAGCCAGGAGGTCAAAGGTGCCCGCTGCCGATCCAGCGTGGGACAACCTTCTGGTGAGCCGCGGGGTGGGCAGAGCCGGCGGTTACCGGGTGGTCCGGGGGCGACTCCGGCCCGATGTCTCCGCGGAAGACCTGGACAAGATCGCAAAATGGGCCGACCAGGTCCACACCCGCGCCGTGGGCGACGAGACCGAACTGGTCGCCGTGCGGCGCGAGGCACCGCCCCACCGGGACAGCCTGACGCTCCACCTCTTCCTGTTCGTGGCGGCGCTGGGAAGCGCGGTGGTGGCGGGGGGGTTCCTCTCCGGCACCGACATCCTCGACACCCGTTTTTCGCGTATCGGCGGAGTCTGGCTGCCGGTTCCGACCGGGTTCGAGGTCGGCGAGATGGTGGTGGGACTCGCCTTCGGGCTTACCTTCATCGGAATCCTGCTCGGACACGAGATGGGACACTACCTGACCGCGCGGCGGCATGCCGTCTCCGTTTCCCTCCCCTGGTTCATTCCCTTCCCGCCGTACTTCTCCCTCGTGGGAACGCTGGGAGCATTCATCCGGCTGAAGAGCCCCATGATGCGGCGGTCCGTGCTCTTCGACATCGGTGTGGCGGGGCCGCTGGCGAGCTTCGCGCTCTCGCTGCCGGTGCTCCTCCTGGGACTGAGCCTGTCGGAGGTGATGGGAACGACCGACGGGGGACTCCAACCCTTCGTCATCCACTTCGCCGGCGAGCCGATACGGATCGGGAGCAACATCCTGGTGCACCTCGCCGCCGCGGGTGTCGTCCCCGGTTTCGAGGAGGGCTCGACGGTCCTCCTCCATCCCGTGGCGTTTGCGGGATGGCTGGGGATCTTCGTCACCGCGCTCAACCTGATGCCGCTGGGACAACTCGACGGAGGGCACATCCTCTACGCGGTCGCCGGGGCGAGGCAGCGTGCCTTTACGATCGCCTTCATCGCGGTGCTCGTGCCGCTCGGCTTCCTCTGGTGGGGCTGGTGGCTGTGGGGGGTGATCGCGCTGGCCCTCAGCCGGGGAAGACTTGCGCATCCGCCGGTGCTCGTGGAAGATATCCCGGTGGGGAGGGGCCGGACGATTCTGGGATGGGTAGCGCTGGTGCTATTTGCGATCAGCTTTTCACCCGCACCGTTGGAGTTGTAGCAGACCTTGGAGAGAATCCTCCCCGCATTTGGCGACCGCTAGCGTGGCCAGGCACAACCGGCTGGGCCAGGGCGTCGACCAGTACGGGTTCACGTACCGGATCAACTATCCGCCGGACTGGCTGGACCGGATCCGGATCACCCGGCGGCTTCCCTCGGGCCGGCAGTCGACGCGCACGCTCTTCAGGAATCCGGCGAGAAAACCCCAGGGAGACGTGGGGGGTCTCATAAGAGTCACGATCGAGAGTGCGGAGCAGGGTCTGGAGGTCGGGGTGTCGTTCCGCGCGCCCTCCGGACGCGTCAACGAAATCGAGGTCCACTGGCAGGACGCGGCCGGCCCTCCCGGCGAGACTGACCGGGTCAGCTTCAGGCTCACTGGGTTCCACACCGTCTGACGGGTCACGGGCCGCCGCTGCGGGCCCGGACGCCTGCCGCTCCGCGCTTGCGGTTCCAGCCACGAGGTATCCGCGTTTCGGTTATTTTCTCCAATGGTGTTCTTCCCCGTCGCCGACCCCCTTCTGAGGCCGCTCGCCGCATCCGGCAGGAGCACCCTTGCGGCACTCGGTTCGGTCGGGCAGGCGTGGGCTCTCTTCGCGGGATCGTTTCGGGCGATCGGGGAGTTCCGGGTGTGGGGCCCGATGCTGCTGCCCCAGATGGCGCGGGTCGGGGTCGCGTCGGTGCCCATCGCCCTCTTCATCGCGACCTTCACCGGCATCGTGATGTCACTGCAGGCGTCCTACACGCTGACCGGGACGATCCCGCTCTATTTCGTGGGCACCCTCGTCGGCAAGACCATGATCCTCGAACTCGGTCCGGCCCTGACGGGACTGACGCTGGCGGGACGTGTCGGCGCCAACATCTCGGCCGAGCTGGGCACCATGCGCGTGACCGAACAGGTGGACGCGCTGGAGACGCTGGCCTACAACCCGCTCGCGTACCTCGTCGTCCCCAGGGTGCTCGCCGGCCTGGTGATGTTCCCCTTCGTGGTCCTGCTGGCCATCTCCGTGGGGATCGCGTCCGGGTGGATGACCGCGCTCGAGCTGCTGGACATGTCGTCGGCCGAGTTCATCAAGGGGCTCCGGCTCTTCTTCGCGCCGTGGGATGTATGGTTCGCGGTCATCAAGTCGGTGTCCTTCGGGGCCGTGGTGACCGGGGTCGGGTGCTTCTGCGGACTCCGGACCGAGCAGGGGGCGGAAGGGGTGGGCAGGAGCGCGACCCGCACCGTGGTGATTTCGAGCATGCTCATCCTGTGCCTGGACGCCTTCTGGGCGGCGACGCTGCTGTGAGCATCCAGCTGAGGGACGTGCGCAAGGCGTTCGGGGACAAGGAGGTGCTCCGAGGGTTCACGCTGACCGTCGAGGACGGGGAGACTTCGGCCATCGTCGGCCCGTCGGGTTGCGGCAAATCGGTGCTTCTGAAGCACCTGGTGGGTCTGTTGCGACCGGATGCGGGAACGGTCTTCGTGGACGGCCAGTCGGTGCCGGAGCTGCGCAAGAAGGAGCTGGTGAGGCTGCGGCGGCGGATCGGCTACGTCTTCCAGTTCGCGGCGCTCTTCGATTCCATGACCATCGCGGCCAACATCGGCATGGGACTCAGGCGGCTTCCCGGCTGGGACCCGAAACGCATCAGCACGCGGGTGGCCGAGTGCCTCGAGCTGGTCGACCTGAACGGCCTGGGCGAGCGCTATCCGGCGCAGCTGAGCGGAGGCCAGCGCAAGCGCGCCGGGCTGGCGCGGGCGATCGCGGCGTCGCCCAAGTACCTGCTCTACGACGAACCC
This sequence comes from Gemmatimonadota bacterium, assembly GCA_009840215.1. Lineage (GTDB taxonomy): Bacteria > Gemmatimonadota > Gemmatimonadetes > Longimicrobiales > Gaopeijiaceae > Bin94. Next base: position 11,115 of record VXOC01000033.1, read on the forward strand.
ACCACCGGGCTGGACCCGGTGACGACCGCGGTGATCGACCGGCTCGTATTGAGAATGCGTGACGAGCTGGGGGTTACGGCGCTGGTTGTCACCCACGACATGACCAGCGCGTTTCGTGTCGCCGACAGAATCACCCTGCTGCACGAGGGCACGGCCCGCTTCACGGGCGCCCCGGCCGAGATCCGCACCGCGGCGGACGACGTGCTGAGGGGATTCGTGGACGGGGATCCCGCACTTTACTATGGACTATCCGCGGACCGCCACGGAGGACAGAACGATGGAGCGTAGACGAGAGATACTGGTCGGAGCGGTGGTGGTGCTGGGGATCGCGGTCGGGGTGATCGGCACCATCTGGCTCAAGGGAGGGTGGGGGAGCAACCAGGTGGCGTTGCGCACGGCGTCCACCAGCGTGGGACAGCTCGTGGCCGGGGCGTCGGTGAAGTTCCGCGGCGTCGCGGTGGGGCGTGTCGAAGCGGTGACGGTGGTGCCGAACGGCGAGGCCGTCATGGTCGACATGACCGTGCGGCCCGACCTGGCCATCCCGGCCGACGCGGCCGTGGTCATCGCGCCCGAGTCGTTTTTCGGGGACTGGCAGGCGGAGATCACGACCCGGGAGGAGTACGGCTCGCTGACCTTCTACGAACACGCCGAAGAAGGCGTGCTGGCCGGTGCCGTGCTGCCCGACTTCTCCCGGCTCACCGCCACCGCCGACGAAATCGCCCGCAGGCTGACCGTGATGTCGGACAGGTTCGAGCTCGCCTTCACCGAGGAGACGGCGCTCAACCTGAGGCATCTGATCGACAATCTCGGGCTGATCAGCGACGATCTGACGACGATGATTGCGCAGCAGGCGGCCCGCTTCGACGAGTTGGCGGTGGGCGTGGGCGAGTCCGCCCGCGAATTCACCGCGGCGGCCCGGGTTGCGCGCACGACGATCGAGAGGGTGGACGGGCTCCTGGTGGGTGCGAACGTCGGCACCATATTGGGCGACGCGGGCGAGAGCATGGAGAACCTCAAGACCCTCACGGGGGACATGAGGGTGGCGATGGCCGAAATGCGTACGGCGGCGCAGCAGGGCGCGGCCACGATGACGCGGCTGGAGGCGCTGCTCGCGAGCGCGGAGTCGGGGCAGGGGCTGCTGGGTCGGCTGCTGGGCGATCAGGAGTTGGCCGACGGTACCGCCGCGGCGATGAAGAACCTCAACCAGCTCCTGGCAGACATCAAGGAGAACCCGACGCGCTACCTCAGCTTTTCGATCTTCTGATGTCCCGCAGACGGAACCTCTCCGGGACCGCCGACGCCCGGGATGGACGGAACCCGCGCCCATCCCCGCGGGTCGAACGGAGTGCCGGCGGCGTGGTGGTCCGGCCGCTCGGCGGCAGCTGGCACGCGCTGCTCATCAGGGATCCCTACGGAAAGTGGTCGCTGCCGAAGGGGCACATCGAGGGCGGCGAGAGCCTGCGGGAGGCCGCCCTGCGCGAGGTGGAGGAGGAGACCGGGATCAGGCCCGAGGTGGTCGGCCCGAAGATCGATACGGTGGACTGGACATTCCGGAAGGACGACGAGACCGTGCACAAATTCTGCACCTTCTTCCTCATGCGCAGCCGCAACGGCGAGGCGGTTCCCCAGACCGAGGAGGGGATCACGGCGTGTACCTGGCTTCCGATGCCTGACGCCGCATCCCGGGTCGCCTACGCGGACACGCGCAATGTCGTGTTGCGTGCCGGCGACAAGATCGCCGAGGCGGGCTGGTGAACATGGCGACCGGCGACCGGAACGAGGGCTCCTGGCGCTTTGCCCAGGGGGCGGTGCTGGTGCTGGTTGCCGGCTTCTTCCTCTACAGCCTGCGGGACCTCCTCAATCCCTTCCTCCTGTACTGCGTGGTCATCGCGCTGTTGGCGCCCTTCCGCGGCGTCCGCGGGCACGCGCTGGTGGTCACGGTCGCGACGCTGCTCGCGGGCGTGTGGGTGCTCGACACCGCGGGCTCCCTGCTGGCGCCGTTCTTCCTGGCGTTCGTGCTGGCGTACATCCTGGATCCCATCGCGGATCGCGTTTCGGCCCATCCGCGCATCAACCGCACCGCCGCGATCTTCCTGATCCTCGTCCCGGCGCTGGCGGCGGGCGCGGCGGCGCTGGCGTTCGCATTGCCGGAAGTCGTGCGTCAGGCGGGCGACCTGATTACGTATGTGACGAACTGGGTCAGGACCCTGAATGCCAACGACCTCGGATTCGACATACCGTTCGTGGACGAGGAGTCGTTACTGGCCAGCATCAGGGACCTCCCCGATACGATCGGCGCTTTCCTGAGGGAACAGCAGGGCACGATCGCGCGAGGGGCCTGGCAGACCTTCCTGGGACTGGGGCGCGGTGTCGGCGCCCTCTTCACGGTGCTGAGCTACCTGGTCCTCACGCCCGTGCTGATGTTCTACCTGCTTCGCGACTACGACCGGATCATCGCCCGGGCCGACGATCTCCTGCCGGGAAGGGTCCGGGAGGGCGCGCGCGGCTTCTTCCGCGAATACGACGACCTGCTTTCGCGCTACCTGCGCGGCCAGGTCGCGACGGCGCTCCTGACCGGGGCGATCACCTGGATCGGCCTCGTGATCGTCGGTTTCCCCTACGCGTTCGTGCTCGGAGTGACCGTCGCGGTGCTCGGGGTCGTCCCCTACCTGGGGGTGGTCGTGTCGCTGATTCCAGCGGTGATCCTCGCGCTGGCGAGCGGAGACATCGGGATGTCGCTCCTCAAGGTGGGCGTCGTGTACGGGGTGGCGCAGGGGCTCGAAAGCGCAGTGATCAGTCCGCGCATCGTGGGCGAATCGGTGGGACTGCACCCGGTCTGGATCCTGCTGGCGCTCTCGCTCGGCGGCTTCTTCTTCGGCTTCGTGGGACTGCTGATCGGCGTGCCGCTGGCCGTGGCCATCAAGCTGCTGCTGGTGCGAACCCTGGAACGGTACCGGGATTCGAGGCTGTACAAGGATGAGGCGGCCACGTAGACGCGGGCCGAGTCACCCCCGGCGAAGGCCGCACCTTACCCAATCACGATAACCTGACGACCCACATGTCCGACAACCACATCGAAAACCTCGTGATCATCGGCTCCGGCCCCGCCGGCTGGACCGCCGCCATCTACGGGGCGCGGGCCAACCTCAACCCGCTCGTCTACGAGGGCGCCGGAAGCCGCACCATGATCCCCGGCGGGCAGCTCATGTTCACCACCGACGTCGAGAACTACCCGGGCTTCGCGGACGGCATCGGCGGCATCGAGATGATGATGGAGTTCAAGAAACAGGCGATGCGCTTCGACACACGGGTGGTGACGGAGGATATCGTTCAGGTGGACTTCAGCGACCGTCCGTTTGAACTGAAATCGTCAACGGGAACGGTGGTGCGCGCGCGAACGGTGGTGTTGGCGACCGGTGCGAACGCGCGCTGGCTGGGGGTGCCGGGGGAGGAGCGGCTGGCGCAGAGCGGGGGCGGGGTGTCGGCGTGCGCGGTGTGCGACGGGGCGCTGCCGGTCTTTCGGGGACAGGTGCTTGCCGTGGTGGGCGGCGGCGACAGCGCCATGGAGGAGGCGCTCTACCTGACCAAGTTTGCCAGCGAGGTGCTACTGATTCACCGCCGCGACGAGCTCAGGGCCTCGCAGATCATGCAGGAGCGGGCGCTGGCCAGCGAGAAGATGACGTTTCTGTGGAACAGCGTGGTGGAAGAGGTGCTGGGGGACGAGGTGATCGCCGGGCTCAGGCTGCGCGATACGGTGACGGGGGAGGGCAGGGAGGTGGTGGTGGGGGGGATGTTCGTGGCGATCGGCCACGATCCGAACACGGCGTTTCTGCGTGGGCAGATCGACTTGAAGGAGAACGGGTATGTGAGGCTGCCAACGCCGTGGCGGACGGAGACGAATGTGCCGGGGGTGTTCGCGGCGGGGGACGTGATGGACGACTACTATCGGCAGGCGGTGTCGGCGGCGGGGACGGGGTGCATGGCGGCGCTGGAGGCGGAGCGGTTCCTGGCGCATGGGGGGTGAGGGGGGCGGTGGCCCGCCTCAGCTCTCGGTCACCTCCGTGCCTTCGTTCAGTATCGCGACGTACCGGTCGTAGACGAACAGTCGGCCGCGCTGCCTGCCGGTTGTCTCGCGAGCGACCCCCAGGTCGACCAACACCTTCATGCCGGCCGACGCACCCGAGAAGGAAAGACCCGCGCTCTCCGCAGCCGCTGTGATGGACAGAATCGGTCTCTCGCGCAGCGCGGCGTAGACGCGCAGGGCCGATCCGGCGCGCCGCCCGGACTGCTCGATGATGCTCCGGTCGTTTGCGAACAGTTCCAGGAGTCGCCTGGTCGTGTGCACGGCTCCGTCGGCCACCACGCGCATGCCCTCCAGGAAGAATGCGACCCAGGCCTCCCAGTCGCCCGAAGTCCGCACCTGGTTCAGGAGTTCGTAGTAGGTGCGCCTGTGTTGCTTGAGGTACAGACTCAGGTATAGGAGTGGCTCATGGAGCACTCCGGCGTGAAGGAGCAGAAGGGTCACCAGCAGTCGCCCGACTCTTCCGTTGCCGTCCAGGAAGGGGTGGATGGTCTCGAACTGGACGTGTGCCAGCGCGATTCGGACGAGGGTGGGCAGATCGCCGCCTTCGTCGTGAAGAAACAGCTCCAGGTCACCCATGCAGTCCTGGACGGCCGTGTGCGGCGGGGGCACGAACATGGCGTTGCCCGGTCTGGATCCGCCGATCCAGTTCTGCGACCGACGGAATTCCCCCGGGTCCTTCGTGCTTCCGCGTCCTCTCGATAGCAGCACGCTATGAATCTCTCGGATGAGGCGGTTCGACAGAGGGAAGTCCTCCTTGAGCCGACGGTGTCCGTGTTCCATCGCCGTCACGTAGTTCGCGGTCTCGACCACATCGTCCAAGGGGACTCCGGGAGCTTCCTCGATCTCGTGAAGCAGCAGGTCCGACAGTGACGATTGCGTTCCTTCGATCTGGGAAGAGAGCACCGCCTCCTTTCGGATGTAGACGTAGGTCAGGAGAGTGTGGTCCGGGAGCAGGCTGGACATTCCGTCGAGGCGGCCGAGGCTCATCGCAGCGGCTTCCAGGCTCGAGCGAAGAGGCCCGTCCAGCACCAGCGGAGGCTTCGGCGGGAGCGGTGCGGGCACGAACGCGTTGATTCGTTCGCCGCCGGTCACGGTGAGTTCGTATCTTCCGGTAGGTCCTCGAAGCATCGGGGTACTCGCTCCTTATTCCGAGTAGGCGAATGACGGGCCACGCTATTCCGCGTTTCCGACCATAACAGAATAACGAGGGTGGCAACGCTGCTCAAGAGGGCCCCGCGACCACGCTGCCCGGGCGTTTACACCCCGCCACTCACCCGCTATTCGGCGTTTCGCGATAGGCGAATCATTGTTCCGTTTTGGAGGCGTACTCGTAATAGCGGCCTACCGTACCACGGAGGAGCGCCTGGCGCGGGGACTGCCGCTCGCGACGCTCGACCGGTCGCTTTGGCCGCGCGGCCCGGCGGGCGGGGGTGGAGGTTCTGCCGGGGTGACCGGCGGAGCGGCGGGACCATGTGCCCTCTTCACGAAGGCGGGCCAGCAGGGTCTCTCCGTGCGGACGTGCGAAGGGTCTCATGAACTTGGATTACACTACTGAGTATTCCTACTCAAGGGCGCAATGCCACCGCCTACCCCCCCAACCCCGGTCTCGGATACACATCTGAAGCTGCCGACGATCTTACGCGTGTAGATCTCGGTGGGCGGCGTAGCATTAAAAAAA
>VXOC01000051.1 GCA_009840215.1 Gemmatimonadota bacterium
CCCCCGGCCCCATGTCGACCACCCAGTCCGCCGCGCGGATCACGTCCAGGTCGTGCTCGACCACCACCAGCGTGTGCCCCGCCTTCACCAGCTTGCGGAGCACCCCGTTCAGCTGCGCCACGTCCTCGCCCGAAAGCCCGGTCGTCGGCTCGTCCAGGATGTACACCTTGCGCGTCCCCTTTCGCGCAGCCGCGCCGATCAGCTCGCGCGCGATCTTCAGGCGTTGCGCCTCGCCGCCGGAGAGGTGCGTCGCGGGCTGCCCGAGACGCAGATAGCCCAGCCCCACCTGCTGCAGGTGCCAGAGCGCCTGGCCCAGCTTCGGCTCGCGGAGGAAGAAACGCATGGCGCGGTCGACGGTGAAGTCGAGCACCTGGGTCACGCTGTGGCCGCGCACCGTGACTTCGAGCACCTCGGGGCGGTAGCGCTTTCCCCCGCAGACTTCGCAGGGCACGTGGATGTCGGCCATGAAGACCATCTCGACCCGCACGAAGCCCGCGCCCGCACATTCCTCGCAGCGCCCGCCCTTCACGTTGAAGGAGAAGCTGCGCGCGTCGAGGCCCGCGGTCCGGGCGGCGCGCTCGCTCGCGAAGATGCGGCGGATCTCGCCCCACGCCTTGACGTAGGTGACGGGGTTGGAGCGGGGGGTCTTCCCGATCGGCTTCTGGTCGACCAGCACCACGTCGTCCAGGTGCTCGAGTCCGGTGAGCGCGCTGTACGCGCCCACCACCTCCCCCAGGTGCTCCTTGGCCGAGGTGCGGCCGCCCTGCAGCTCGCGCTCCAGCGCCCGATAGAGGATATCGTGGACCAGCGTCGACTTGCCCGAGCCGGAGACGCCCGTCACCACCGTCATCGCTCCCACCGGAAACTCCGCCTCGACGCCGCGAAGGTTGTGCAGCGTCGCGCCCTCGAGCCGGATGCGCGCCCCGTCCACCGGACGGCGCCACTTCGGGGGCCAGACCCCGTTTTTCGTCCCCCGCGACAGATTCCTGGACAGATACTGTCCTGTATTTGTCACCGAATCCGTCAGGACGGCCGGCGGACCCTCGAACACGACCTCCCCGCCCCCCTCGCCCGAAGCCGGGCCGAGCTCCACGACATGGTCGGCGGCCATGATCGCGGCCGCGTCGTGCTCCACCACGACGACCGTGTTGCCTCCGTCGCGCAACCGCCTCAGCAGGGCCAGCAGGGCGTCCATGTCCTGGCGGTGCAGCCCGATCGACGGTTCGTCGAGAACGTAGAGCGTGTCGACCAGACGCGAGCCCAGGGAGTTGGCCAGCGAGATGCGCTGGGCCTCGCCGCCCGACAGGGTACGCATCTGGCGGCCGAGCGTCAGGTAGCCGAGGCCAACATCGACCAGGAATCCGATCCTCGCCGAGAGCTCCTTCAGGATCGTGCCCGCGATCGCGGCCTCCATGGGGCGGAGATCGAGCCGCGCCAGCCAGCGCGGAAGCTCTTCGATGGGCAGATCGGAGACGGCGCCGATGTCGAGTTCCCCCACGGATACGTAGCCCGCCTCGGGCCTCAGCCGTGACCCCCTGCAGGCGCGGCATGGCAGGGGCCGCTGATACTGCCGCAGGAAGATGCGGATGTACTGCTTGTACCGCTTGCGCTCCTTCGAGACGAGGAAGTCCATGACGCCGCGGAACGACCCCTTGCCGTAGAGCACCGCCCGGCGAAAAGAGGGGGGCAATTCATCCCAGGGGGCGTACCAGGACACGCGTTCGCGCGACGCGAAACGATGCAGCACTTCGCGTTCGCGGGTGTACCGGGGCTTGGCCCAGGGGTCGACCGCACCCTGCTCCAGCGAAAGCTCGCGGTCCGGCACGATCAACGCGGGATCGTACTCCAGGGTGGCCCCGAACCCGGTGCAGACGGGGCAGCTGCCATAGGGATTGTTGAAGGAGAAGAGCTTGGGCTCCGGCTCGAGGAAGGCCGTCCCGGGGTGGCGGGCGCAGCGGAACGCCTCGGAGAAGCGGAGCGGCTCTCCGGCCCCCTCGGCGACCGAAACCACCATTGCCTCGCCCTCACCTTCCCTGAAACACGTCGCCAGGGAATCGGCCACACGATCGGTCCAGCTCCGGTCCGGATTCTCCACGACCCTGATCCGGTCAACCACGACCAGCACCTCCCGGCTGTCGGCCAGATCGGGAACGGTCGCGCCCGGTTCGGCCTGTGGCGCGAGCAGGTCGGACAACTCCGCTGCCACGCCGTCCACGAGCACGCGCACGAACCCCAGCGAGCGCAGATTCTCCGCCACGAGACGGTGCGACACCCGCCCGCTCCGTGCCAGGGGGAAGGCGATCATGGCGCGTGTACCGGGCGGCAGGGCCGCGACGCGATCGGTGGCGGTCGAGACGGTGTCCGGGCGCACCTCGTCGCCGCACTCGGGGCACCGCGTGCGGCCGGCGCGCGCGAAGAGCAGGCGGAGGAAGTCGTGGACCTCGGTCGCGGTGCCCACGGTGGAACGGCTGGTGGTGGTGGGGTTGCGCTGCTCGATGGCCACTGCGGGGGAGAGTCCCTCGATCCGGTCGACATCCGGCTTCTCCAGGCGGTCGAGGAACTGTTTGGCGTAGGTCGAAAGGGCCTCGACGTAGCGGCGCTGGCCAGCCGCGAAGAGGGTGTCGAGCGCCAGGGAGGACTTTCCGGACCCCGACGGCCCGGTGATGACCGTGAGCGCGTCCCGGGGCAGGTCCAGATCGATGTCCTTCAGGTTGTGCTGGCGAGCACCCCTGATCCGGATCGCTTGGTCCATGGCCTCCTGCCGTGGGCTGCCGGGTTTTCCACGGGCTGCCGGCCCCCGTTGCCATGAGGCGCGTTTCTGCCGACCGTGGAACGGCCGCTGCACCCGCGCGGGCGCATTGGCCCTACCCGCCAAATCTACCAACAAGACCTCACGGACCATGGACATCTATCCTCGCACGGATTACCGGGCCCTCGCCCGCTACCTCCCCGACCGCTCGCCGGTCGCGGCCGACCTGAGCGACAACCGCAACCTCTGGGGCGCCCATCCGGCCGCGCTCGAGGTGCTCGCCGGTTCCGACACGGCGGCCGCCTCGGAGTACCCGGGCAGCTACTCGGACCGGCTGGTCGGTGCAGTCGCGGCCCACCTGAACATTGCGCCGGAGAACGTGACGACCGGGGCGGGGGGGACCGGGGTGCTCGACGCGCTCATGCGGGCCGTCGCGCCCACCACGATGCGCTACCTCGACCCGGGCTGGCCCGCAGCGGGGATGCTCGCGGTCATGAACGGGCACCGCCCCGTCGCGGTGGAGTGGCGGGACGGGTTGGACGACCCCGTGCGGTTCGCGGGGACCGAGCCCTGCATCGTCTTCCTGGCAAACCCCGGCAACCCCACTGGCGAAGCTGTCCCCGACGAGTGGATCCGGGCCGTGTACGAGCACACCGAGGCGGTGGGGAGCGTGCTGATCATCGACGAAGCGTACGGGGAGTACAACCGCGATCCGTCAGACATGACGCCCTACGAGCTGGCGCTGGCGGGGGAGCGTACGATCTGCGTCAAGACGCTCTCCAAGGCGTACGGTCTCGCGGGACTGCGGGCCGGCTACGGCGTGGGGAGCCCGGCGATGGTCCTCGAGGTCGACAAGGGCCGCGGTCCCTTCGTGGTCACGCGCGTGACGAGCGCAGCGGCCGCGGCCGCCATCTCCAGCACGTCGTCCTGGCTGGCGGACACGATCGCCGAGACGCGTGCCAACCGGGACCGGGTGCGCGACAGCCTGCTTCACCGCGGCTACCAGGTGCCCCGCTCGGCCGCCAATTTCGTCTTCATCCGTCTCGCGGAAGACGAACTCGACGACACCACGATGCGCTTGGAGCGGTGCGGCGTCCGGGTGCGTCCCTTCCGGAGCGCGTCGCCCCGGGGGGCGGGCCTGCGGGCAACCGTGGCGCCGTGGAACCGGATGCAGCGCCTGCTGGACGGGCTTGACCTGGTGGCGTCGGGAGCGGTGTAGCTTCGGAGTGGCCGAGCCCCGCCCCCGAACGCCTGGGCGTGGACCCCGGCCGTTACCCGAAACCCGTCCTTCATGAGCGGCGGCTACGAAGAGGAGGTCCTCGGCAAGGCCTACGACTCGCAGCTGATGGCCCGGCTGCTTCGCTACCTGCGACCCTACAGGCTGCAGGTGGCGCTGGCGGTGCTCCTTCTCATGCTGGCGTCCGGGCTCGCCATTGTCGGGCCGTACCTGACCAGAATCGCCCTCGACGAGGCCATCCCGCAGGGCGACGGTGGCCACCTGGCCTTCCTGGCCATCCTCTTCCTCGCGGCCACCGTGCTCACCTTCGTCTTCGAGTACGCCCAGGCCCTCCTGACGACGTGGCTGGGACAACGGGTCATGTACGACCTGCGCACCCAGATCTTCAGGCAGCTCCAGCGCCTCGATCTGTCCTTCTACGACCGCAATCCGGTCGGCCGCCTCATGACGCGGATCACCTCCGACGTGGAGACGCTCAACGAGCTCTTCAGTTCGGGAGTGGTGACGGTCTTCGGGGACCTCTTCACGCTGGTGTTCATCGTGGGGGCCATGCTTCAGATGGACGCGGACCTGGCTCTGGTCACCTTCAGCGTGCTTCCGTTTGTGGCCTGGGCCGCCTTCGTCTTCCGGTCCCGGATCCGGGGCGCGTACCGCGACATCCGCGTGCGCCTGGCCCGCATGAATGCGTTCCTGCAGGAGCGCTTCACGGGTATCCGGGTCGTGCAGCTCTTCAACCGGGAGGACGCCGATCTGAAGCGGTTCACGGGGCTCAACGACGACTACCTGGGTGCTCACCTGCGGTCGATCCGGTACTACGCGCTCTTCTTTCCGGTGGTGCAGCAGCTGACCGCGGTGGCTCTGGCGCTGATCATCTGGTACGGGGGCGGCGCAATGGTCAGGGGGGCCGTCACGATCGGGGTGCTCGCCGCCTTCCTCGAATACGCGCGCCGCTTCTTCCGCCCGATTCAGGACCTGTCGGACAAATACAACCTGCTGCAGGGGGCGATGGCGTCGTCCGAGCGGGTTTTCCGGCTGCTCGACCGCGAGCCCACCATCGAGGATCCGGCCCGGCCGTCCCTTTACCCGATCGGCGCACCCGGGGAGATCCGGTTCGAGAACGTGTGGTTCGCGTACGGCCGAACCGATTCCGCCAACGGTGATCCGGAGTGGGTGCTGCGCGACGTCTCCTTCACCGTCGCGCCGGGGGAGAAGCTGGCGATCGTGGGTCACACCGGAGCTGGCAAGACCACCCTCATCAACCTGCTCATGCGCTTCTACGAACCCCAGCGCGGCCGCATCCTGATGGACGGCGTTCCCATCGGGGAACTGCGCATGAAGGACCTCAGGGGGCGTATCGGGTTGGTGTTGCAGGACATATTCCTATTCAGCCAATCGGTTGACTACAACGTGCGCCTCGGCGCGGACACCATCGATGACGCACAGGTCGCGACGGCGCTCGACGCGGTAGGTGCCGCCCCGTTCGTGGAACGGCTTCCCAACCGCGCGGCGCAGGAACTGGGCGAGCGGGGCGCCAGTCTGTCCGTGGGGGAGAGGCAGCTCCTGTCCTTCGCCCGGGCGCTGGCCTTCGACCCGGGCATCCTGGTGCTCGACGAGGCCACCAGTTCGGTCGACTCCGCAATCGAGGCCCGTATCGAGGAAGCCACGAATCGCCTCATGCGGGGCCGCACCTGCCTGGTCATCGCGCACCGGCTCTCGACCGTGCAGGGCGCCGACCGGATTCTCGTGATGCATCATGGCATCCTGGCCGAGGAGGGAACCCACCAGGAGCTCCTCGCGGCCGGGGGACTGTATCGGCGCCTGCACGAATTGCAGTTTGCCGTCCGGCCCGATGATGAAACGGTGACCGGGTGGTGACGGCCCGGCCATACAGTGGATGTGCCGCGCGAAGTGATGAAACCACCACGCCGCGAACTGCCCCTATTGCGTACCGGACGACAAGGCATTCATATGAGAGAGAACCACGGTGCTCGGTACAACTGTGGAACATCACACTCCCGTCGCGCGCCCAGCACCAGTGTGCCTGCAATCCATCCGAACGGAGATAACCCAATCGTGCGCAGGAGTCGCCGCAGACCCTCCGGCGATGCCGGGAATACGACGGCCGGCCCCGAGTTCGAACGGCGTATTCAGGCCGACGCCACGCTCGATGACCTGGATCTCGAGCTCGCCGCAGCGTTCCTGCGGCCCGCACCCGTCGGAAACAGGCCCGTGCCGGATGCCCTCCAGCACTACGGACTGATTCGGCGAGCAGACGACGCGTGGCAGATCACCAACGCGGCCCTGCTGCTCTTCTGCCGCACCGGGCAACGCGATCGGTATCCTCGGGCCGGGCTGAGGATCCGGCGCGTCGCAGGCACTCAGACGGTGGTCGGGCGCAGCCAGAACGTGACCCTCGTCGGCCACGCCGATCCCCCATTGGCCGTCGCAATCGGTGAAGGGCTGAGAATCGTCGGCGGACAGATCCGTCGTTCCGAGGCGCTGCGAGACATCTTCTTCCGGGACATGCCCGAATACCCCGACTTCGCGTGGCGGGAAGTCATCGTCAACGCCGTGGCCCACCGGGACTACGGCATCCAGGGCCACGGTACCGAAGTCACCTTCTTCGACGACCGGCTGGTCGTGACCAGTCCCGGCGGGCCGCTCGCACCCGCTACGGTGGAGGCACTGAACGGAGGGACGCCCGAGCGCGCCACACGCAACCCGATGTTGGCGCACGTACTTGCCGATGTCGGAATCATGCAAGGGGGTGGGACAGGATTCAAACGTGTGGTCAGGGAAATGTCGGACAGCTCCCTGCCATCACCCGATATTGTGCATCAACACGGGATGCTGCACGTCACACTTCGCAATGAGCCACAGTATGCCATGGCGGGACCGGGTTGGAAAAACGTTGTGCGTTCGCTCCCGGTGTCGCCCGATCAGAAGAGGATCCTCCTGGCCCGTCCCGACGGATTCACTCACGAGGACTATCGCAGGCTGAACGCGGTCGTGGAAGGCGATGCGAAGCAGGGAGTTCACGATCTCGTGAGGAAGGGCATCACAACGTGCGCGTTCACGGATGAGGACGAGCTTCCCGTTTACTACCTCACGCCCGAGCTGGACGACACCCGCTATTTCCTCGAAGACCGGGTGCCCAAGCTACGCGAGTTCTTCCGGCGCGACCCCAAGCTGCGCCCGGCCAACTACCGGAAGATCTTCGAGGCGGCCCCTCTCCAGGCATCCCGTGAACTGCGCCAGCTGGTGGAGCTCGGCTTCCTGCAGGAGCAGGGGCGGGGACGGGGAAAGGGCTACCTGCCGCTGGCGGGACTTCGGAGGTGATGCGGGGGATTCGGCCTCCTGATCGAACAGCCGTTCACTGGCAGTCGTAGCAGTAGACGCGCGCCGAACGACCAAAAAGGCCATATTGAGCGTCAGGAAGCTCACACTTCGATTACCATCGGCGCACGCCGTATCACCACCGCGAACGCCGTCCACTTCTCGTGAAAGGAAAACAATGACCTTCCTTCCAATCGCCATCGTCCTGATCGCTCTGGGGGCGATCGTCTACAGCCTTCCCAAGGGAACGGCCAAGATCCCCACCAAGCTGGCCGGCTACGTCCTCTGGTTCGTGGGCGTCGCCGTCATCTTCCTGAACGCCGTCGTCCTGATCGGTGTCGGGGAGGTCGGGGTCAAACACTTCCTGGGCAACGTGGACCCCAGACCGCTCGAACAGGGCATGCACTTCATCAATCCACTGGCTTCGGTGGAGCGCATGTCGGTGCGCGAGCAGTCGTTCCCGAGCGGGGGCAGCGTGGAGCAGATCGAGGCCCAGACCTCCGAACAGCTGAATCTGACACTCGAGGTATCGATCATCTACAAGATCCTGGGATCCAACGCGCCGCGACTCTACGAGCGAATCGGGAGCCAGTCGCAGATCGAGCGGCAGTTCGTCCTCAGCGCGGTTCGCAACGGAGTGCGGGATGCCGTGGCCACCAAGTCGATCAACGAGATCTTCTCGCCCGACCGGCGCGACGTCGCCATCGCCATGAAGAACGAGATTCAGGCCAAGGCCGAAGACCGGTTTGAGGTCGATCAGGTCTTCCTGCGCGACGTCCAGGCCCCGGACCGGGTCCGCGAGGCGATCGAGCAGAAGCTGGAGCGCGAGCAGCAGGTCGCCGCCGAGGAGTTCCAGACCCAGATCATCCAGGAGCGGGCCAGGCAGCAGGCGGAAGAGGCGAAGGGGATCGCCGAGGCGCAGCGCATCATCAGCGAGGGGCTGACTAACGAGTACCTGACCTTCTTCTACATCCAGCAGCTCGCGGAGATGCCCGAGGGGTCGCTGGTGTACGTCCCCACCGAAGGCGGTATTCCGCTCATCCGGAATCTGGGCGGCGGCAGATAAAAGTAAACTCGACATTACATTTTGTCATGTCTAGTGTACATTCTGTCAAGCGGCGACCGTGGCTGAAGAGGGTCGCCGTGGTGATAGCCGCCCTCTTCGTGGCGATCGTCGCCGTTTCCGTGGGGACCGGGTGCTCCCCGGTGTACGTCATCAAGGCCGGGTGGGCCGAGGCCAAGATCCTCAAGGCCCGCCGGCCGCTCCCCGAGGTGATCCTCGCCCCGGAAACCGACGAGCGCACCCGCGGCAAGCTCACCCTGGCCCGGGAAGCGCGCGAGTTCGCCATCAACGGGTTGAAGCTCGACGTGGGCGACAGCTACACGACCTACATCGAACTCGACCGCGATACGCTGGCGATGGTGCTTTCGGCCGCTTACCAGGACCGGCTGGCGTCGCGCACCTGGTGGTTCCCGATCGTGGGCCACGTTCCGTACCGCGGATTCTTCGACCTGGAGGACGCTCTCGAGGAGCAGCGCAAGCTGGATGACGAGGGCTTCGACACCCTGCTGCGGCCGACCTCCGCCTTCAGTACCCTGGGCTGGTTCTCCGATCCGCTCCTCTCCACGATCGTGCGTTATGACGAGGTGGAGTTGATCACCACGATCCTCCACGAACTGTCCCACAACGACCTCTTCGTCCCCGGCCAGGTGCGCTTCAACGAGAGCTTCGCGACCTGGGTGGGCAGGACCGGCGCCATCGAGTTCTTCTGCGCGCGGCCCGGCGGCGGCCCGGACACCGTGTGGTGCAACCGGGCCCGCGACCGCTGGCACGACGTGCTGCTCTTCTCACGTTTCATCGACTTGCTCGTGGAAGAACTGGAGGACGTCTACGGGGACTCGGTCACCACCCGCGAGACCAGGATCGCCCGCCGCCAGGCCGTCTTCGAGGAGCACCAGCGGCGGCTCCGCGAAGAGCTCCGGCCCCGCTTCCGGTCACTCACCTTCTCCGGCTTCGACGCCCTCCCGCTCAACAACGCCATTCTCCTCAGCCGCATGCTCTACTATCACCGCCTGCCCGATTTCGAAGCGCACCTCGAGCAGAGCGGGGGTTCGCTCCAGGCGGCCATCGAGACGCTCCGGACCGGAACCGAAAGCGTTGAGGACCCCTTCGATCTGCTGCCGGTCTCGGGGAACCCGGCGCCACCCGGACTGTAAGGCCACTCTCCGCTCGCGCCCATTGCGAGCCCAGCGCTCACCGCTCTCGGGGCTCGCGCGCGCTCCGTCCACGCACCGGACAGCCCGCGAACAAGTCCACACGGCATTCGAGCGACGATGCATCCGCGCTGAAACGCTTCGCTGTGTGTTAGCTTATTCGGTTGGCGACCGACCCCCATCGCACGGCACCGCGAGCCCCCAGCTACCTCACTACCATGTCCACGGCAACAGACCGGACGTACAACCCCAGCGCCCTCGAACGAGAGTGGCAGGCCAACTGGGACCGCGAGGGCACCAACTCCTTCACGCTGGACGAACTCCGCACCGCCGAACGCCCCTTCTACAACCTGATGATGTTCCCCTACCCCTCCGCCGAGGGGCTGCACGTGGGCAACATCTACGCGTTTACGGGGGCGGACGTCCACGGCCGCTTCAAGCGCATGCAGGGCCACGATGTCTTCGAGCCGATCGGGTTCGACGCCTTCGGGATCCACTCCGAGAACTTCGCGCTCAAGTCGGGCGTCCACCCGATGGACCTGATCCCGGCCAACGTGGCCAACTTCACCCGGCAGCTCCGCCGGATGGGAGGGATGTTCGACTGGGATCACACCGTCGACACCACCGCGCCCGAGTACTACAGGTGGACGCAGTGGCTCTTCCTGCAGTTCTTCAAGCACGGGCTGGCCGAGCAGAAGGAGGCGCCGGTCAACTGGTGTCCGTCGGACATGACCGTGCTCGC
Source organism: Gemmatimonadota bacterium (assembly GCA_009840215.1). Classification (GTDB taxonomy): domain Bacteria; phylum Gemmatimonadota; class Gemmatimonadetes; order Longimicrobiales; family Gaopeijiaceae; genus Bin94. The sequence continues at coordinate 10,279 of VXOC01000051.1, forward strand.
CAACGAGCAGGTGGTGGTGGGGGCGTGCGAGCGGTGCGGAACCCCGGTCGAGCAGCGCTTCATCCGGCAGTGGTTCCTGAAGATCACCGAATACGCGGGGCGCCTGCTGGACAACCTGTCGGGCATCGACTGGTCGGAGACGACCCGGAAGGCACAGCGGGCGTGGATTCGGAGGTCGCGCGGGGCGGAGATCAGGTTCCCGGTGGTGACGGATGCGGCCGAAGGGGACGAGGTCGTCGTGCCCGTGTTCACCACGCGGCCGGACACCATCTTCGGGGCGACCTACATGGTGCTCGCGCCCGAACACGAGATGGTCGACCTCGTCACCAGCGACGCCTGCCGCGAAGAGGTGGAAGCCTACCGCGCCCGCACCCAGGCCAAGGACCTGGTGGCCCGGCAGAAGATCGAAAAGCACAAGACGGGCGTGTTCACGGGCGGGTACTGCATCAATCCGGCGACGCGTCAGCCGATCCCCGTCTGGATCGCCGATTACGTGCTCATGGGGTACGGGACCGGCGCGATCATGGCCGTACCGGGACACGACGAGCGCGACTTCGACTTTGCCAACAACTACGGTCTTCCGATCGTTCGGGTGGTCGCGGACGAGGGCGAGGACGCCGACACGCCGCTCGCGATCGCCTATGAGTACCCGCAGGGCGAACTGGTGAATTCGGGCCGTTACGACGGTCTGTCACCGGAGGACGCCACCGGGGAAATCGTGGACGACCTGGCCGAGGAGGGTCTCGCCGAGGCCCAGGAGAACTTCCGGCTGCACGACTGGTGCATTTCGCGGCAGCGGTACTGGGGACCACCCATCCCGATCATCCACTGCGACGACTGCGGCCCGGTCGCCGTCCCCGAGGAGGACCTGCCCGTCGTGCTGCCCAGGGTCGACGACTTCCGACCCGACGAGTCCGGGATCAGCCCCCTGGCCCGGGTGCGCGAGTGGTACGAAGTCCCCTGCCCCTCCTGCGGCCGCGACGCCACCCGCGAAACCGACGTCTCCGACACCTTCCTGGACAGCGCCTGGTACTTCCTGCGCTATCCGTCGACCGATTTCCCCGACCGCCCCTTCGACCCCGAAATCACCCGCCGCTGGCTGCCCGTCGACACCTACATCGGCGGCAACGAGCACGCGGTCCTGCACCTCCTCTACGCGCGCTTCGTCGCCATGGCGCTCCGCGACATGGGGTGGCTCGACTTCGAGGAACCCTTCACGCAGTTCCGCGCCCACGGACTCATCATCCGCGAAGGCGCCAAGATGTCGAAGAGCAAGGGAAACGTGATCATCCCGGACCCGATCATCGAGCGGTACGGGGCCGACACCTTCCGCGTCTATCTCATGTTCCTGGGGCCGTTCATGGCCGGCGGCGACTACCAGGACAAGGGGATCTCGGGCCCGCACGGCTTCCTGCACCGCCTGTGGGAGTCGGTCGTGCCGCGCGAGGGCGAACTCGGTGCCGGGCCACCCGATCCCGGGCTGGAGCCGAAGCTGCACCGCACCATCAAGCGGGTGACCGAACAGATCGCGGGGCTGCGCTACAACACGGCCATCGCGTCCATGATGGAGTACCTGAACGCGGCGCGCGCCGGGGGTCGGACACCTGTCCGGGCCGAGGTCGAACCGCTGGTGCGACTGGTCGCCCCCTTCGCCCCCCACATGGCGGAAGAGCTGTGGCGCCGACTGGGCAACCGGGAGAGCATCTTCGAGGGCGCCAACTGGCCCGACTTCGACCCCGCCAAGGCGGCTGAGAGCCAGGTGAAGGTGGCCGTGCAGGTCAACGGCAAGGTCCGGGGCACCGTGTCGGCGCCGAAGGGTGCGGACCGGGAGGCCGTGACGGCGCTTGCGCGGGCGGAGCCCAATGTGGCCCGTCACCTGGAGGGAATGGACATCCGCAGGATCATCCACGTCCCCGACCGTCTCCTCAACTTCGTGGTCGCGAGGGAGGTGGCCGGGCATCCGTGCTGAGTCATTGCGTAACCACGGTCACCAGCGCGGCGCCACGCCGACGAGGCGCGAACAGTCATTCAACGACCACCGAAAAGCGAGGCTGAAGCCATGCCCCTGGCCGCGGGCGCATCCACCACCATCGAACAACTTGCAATCGACACCATCAAGGTCCTGGCGATGGACGCGGTCCAGGAGGCCAACTCGGGCCACCCGGGCACGCCCATGGCCCTCGCGCCGGCCGGCTACGTGCTCTGGACCCGCCACCTGCGGCACAATCCCCGCGACCCCGGCTGGATCGACCGCGACCGTTTCGTCCTCTCGGCCGGCCACGCCTCCATGCTCATCTACAGCCTGCTGTACCTCACCGGCTACGACCTGTCGCTTGATGACATCCGCCGGTTCAGGCAATGGGGCAGCAGGACACCCGGCCACCCCGAGTACGGACACACCCCCGGCGTGGAGACCACCACCGGACCCCTCGGCCAGGGTGTGGCCAACACCGTCGGGATGGCGCTCGCGGAACGCTGGCTGGCCCATCGCTACAACCGGCCCGGACACGAGATCGTGAACCACCGCACCTGGGCGATTTGCTCCGACGGCGACCTCATGGAGGGGATCTCGCACGAGGCGGCCGAGATCGCGGGACACCAGAAGCTCGGCAAGCTGACCTGGATCTTCGACGACAACCGGATCACCATCGAGGGCGCCACCGACCTGGCCACCGCCACCGACCAGCGCCGCCGCTTCGAGGGGTACGGCTGGCACACGCTGACCGTCCAGGACGGCACCGATCTGGAGGCCATCGACGCCGCGCTCGAGGCCGCGAAGGCCGAGACGGAGAGGCCGACCCTGATCGTGCTCACGACCACGATCGCCGAGGGCAGCCCCAACATGGCCGGGACCGCGGCAACCCACGGTGCCCCCCTCGGAGCCCCCGAGATCGAGGCCACCAGGCGCAACATCGGGTACCCTTCGCTGGAGCCGTTTCATGTGGAGCCGGCGGCGGTGGAACACTGGCGGCGGAGCGCGGGGACGTGGGCCGACGCGCAGGAAGAGTGGGAGCGCCGCCTGGAGGCATACCGCGCAGCCTGTCCCGTTCTCGCAGCCGACTTTGAGGCGGCCGCGGCGGGCAAGTTGCCGGCCGATTGGGAGAACACGCTGCCGGACCTGACCAACGCGCCCCCGACCGCCACCAGAAACCACTCGGGCAAGGTTCTCCAGGGCGCTGCAGCGGCCATCCCCAACCTGCTCGGCGGATCCGCCGACCTGGGCGGTTCCAACAAGACGGACATCGCCGGTGGGGGTGATCTTGCCGCGAACAATCCGGGCGGCCGGATCATCCATTTCGGGGTGCGCGAGCACGCGATGGGCGCGCTGATGAACGGCATGGCGCTCCACGGCGGCGTGCACCCCTTCGGCGGCACCTTCCTCATCTTCTCGGACTACATGCGGCCCGCCATCCGCCTCGCGGCGCTCATGGGCCTGCCGGTCATCTACGTCTTCACCCACGACAGCATCGGCCTCGGCGAGGACGGCCCGACGCACCAGCCGGTCGAACAGCTGGCCGCGCTGCGCGCCATTCCCGGGCTCCTGGACCTGCGCCCGGGTGACGGTCCCGAAACCGTCGAGGCGTGGCGGGCAGCGCTTCGCTACCGGGAGGGACCCTCGTTCCTGTCGCTGACCCGCCAGACGGTTCCGGCCATCGGCCGGGGGCCGGGAAATCCATCCGCGCACGGCCTGCACCGGGGCGGGTACGTCCTGCGGGAGTCGCCCGGCGACAGCATGGACGCGGTCATCATCGCCTCGGGCTCCGAGGTGGGCGTAGCGCTGGCCGCCCGCAAGGGGCTGGCGGAGGAAGGAATCGGCGCGCGGGTGGTCAGCATGCCGAGCTGGCGTCTCTTCGCCGCCCAGCCCCCGGATTACCACGGACAGGTGCTGCCACCGGACGTGCTCAAGGTCTCGGTGGAGGCGGGGAGCACGATGGGATGGGAGCGCTGGGTCGGGAGCGACGGCATCTCCATCGGGGTCGACCGCTTCGGCGCTTCGGCGCCTTGGCAGGAAGTGTACACCCAGTACGGAATCACCGCGGAAGCGGTCCGCAACACCGTACGCGAAGCCCTGGCAGTCTAGCAGCCCCTGGACAGCGCGACCCGTAACGGTTTGCGCGCCCGGCGTGTCCTTGGACCGGAGATGCCCCCCGGTTGAAACGGCGCAAGGCTGCGTCGGCACGCCATTCTGGCTCCGGCCGACGGAACAATTCGGTGTGGGCGGCGTTAGATTGTATACAGCCGAAAAATACCGATTCCGCAGTTTCGCCCCACCAAGAGGCAGGGATGGCCACACGGAAATGACCGACCAGGACCTGCCCTGCAGTCCGTGGACGAATTGCCCGCAGTGAAGCGTGCGTGCTTCGTCTCGCTCGTACTGGGGTCCCTGTCGCCCGCGTCGGTGGTTGCCGCGCAGGACACGACGGAGGTCGTCAGGCTTCGGGCCCTGACCGTCGAAGTGCCGCGGCCCATCGCGACGACCGGCGGAACCAGCGCCATCGAAATCTCCCTCGACTCGGTGGGCCTCGTCGCCGCACCGACAATGGAAGAGTTCCTGCGCCGCATGCCCACCGTACAGATCCGGGCCAACTCGCGCGGCGAAGCCCAGCCCGACCTGCGCGGCGCCGAAGACCGCCAGATCGCGATCTTCCTCGACGGCATCCCCCTCACCGTGGGCTGGGACCACCGGACCGACATGGCCGTGATCCCGCTCACCGCCGTCCGCAGAATGACCCTCTACCGGGGTCTCTCGTCGATGCTGCACGGGCCGAACGTCCTCGGAGGCGCGATCGAGTTCGACGTGGGACGCGGGGCCTCGCTCGGTACGCCGGTGCCGCGGTTCCTCGGAGCGGTCTCCGTGGACCAGGAGGGCGGAACGAGCACGGCCGGCACAGCGGGCGCGTCGGTCGAGGGTGATGCGGGCACCTGGGTGTTCCGCGGCGGCGGCGGTTACCGGGACAGCCCCGGCGTCACACTCCCTGCGGGGGCCATGGATGAGCGCCGCCTGCACAACGAGTTCCTCCGGGACTCGAACGACCGACGTCTGAACTCCGACCGGCGCCTGGCCGACGGATTCGTCGCGGGCCGGTTTCACGGAACCGGGGGCGCGTGGATCTCAACCCTCGTCACCGTTTCCGACACCGAGCGCGGGGTTCCCCCCGAGGCGCACGTCGACGACCCGCGTCTCTGGCGCTACCCCAACCAGTCACGGCAGTTCCTGACGATGTCGGGCGGTACGGGCACGCGCGACACGCGCTCAGGCCAGGGAGACCTGGAAGTCAGCTTCGGGCTGGACCGCTCCACGACGCAGATCGACGAATTCGCCACCCCCGCGTACAACAACGTGGTCGACGGAGAGACCGGCTCGACGACGACCCTGACCGGGCGCATCCTGGGGGACCACGATTTCGAGTCCGGTCCCGAGGTGTGGACCGCACTGACAGTCTCCAGCGTGGGCCACACCGAAGACTTCAGGTCCGGCGACTCGTTCGAGTATCAGCAGCGCCTGTGGAGTCTCGGCGGCGAGGTCGAAGTCGGCAGCGAGGATGTTCTCCGGTCCGAAAGCGGAGCCACGCGCTGGACGCTGGGTGCCTCGGTGGACGGGTCCGATACACCCCTCAGCGGCGACAAGGAACCGTTGGGCGCGATCTGGGACTGGGGCGTGCGGGCCGGTGTGAGTCGCACCGCGGCAGGCGGCAACGTGCTCATGCACGCGGGGTTCAGCCGCCGCACCCGCTTCCCGTCACTGCGCGAGCTCTACTCCGGAGCCCTGGGACGTTTCCGGGCCAACCCCGACCTGCGGCCCGAGAGCCTCAAGGCCGGCGAGGCGGGAATCACGATCACCGACGGCGACAGCCAGCTGCAGATCGTCGGTTTCCATCACCGGCTGACCGACGGGATCGTGCGCGTCAGCACCGTGACACCGGGCGGCGCCAAGTTCCAGCGCGTCAACCGCGACCAGGTCCGCTCCACGGGTTTGGAGGTCCTTACCCGGGGCAACCTTGGAGCCCTCACCTACGGGGGAAGCTTCACGCTGCAGCGCGTCCGTATTCGCGATCCCGTCGCTTCGGGGAAGGACGAGATGGCCGAATACGCCCCGGCGCTCTCCGGCACCATCAACCTGGGCACGATGATTCCCGGGGATCTGGCGGTGACCACCTTCTTCCGCTACAGGGGCGTTCAGTACTGCCAGAACTTCGAGGTCGCCGGCCTGGACAGGATGGATGCCAGCGCGACGGTGGACCTGGAGGCGCGGCGGGCGCTATACGGCGGACGCGGGGCGTCGGGGTGGGCGCTGGAGGCCACGGTGGGGGTGGCCAACCTCACCGATTCGATGGTGCTGGACCAGTGCGGACTTCCGCAGCCGGGGCGGACGTTACGGATACAGTTCAATATTCGGTAGGCTGGACCGACGCATCCTGTCAATCACGGTTTCCAAAATGTAAACTGGAGTTGACAAGAAACGCGGCTGCGTTCCTACCCCGGCCAGCCCCCCTTCCCCACCGGTCGCAGACGGGACCACCCCCGCT
>VXOC01000135.1 GCA_009840215.1 Gemmatimonadota bacterium
ACCCCCGTCCCCGCAACCCCCGCCGTCGGGTTGAACGCTTCCCGGAAGATCAAGCCGAAGGTCGGCCCCACGTCGCCCATGTTCATGAAGATCACGATCAGCGCCCCGAAGACGTAGACCAGGGCCATCACCGGCGCCAGCACCGAGGTCACCCTGCCGATCCGGGTGATCCCGCCCAGGATCACCGCCGCGACCACCCCCGAAGTCACGAGCCCGCTCACCCACGTCGGAATGCTGAACTGCGTCTCCAGGTTGTCGGCGACCGTGTTCGCCTGGATCCCGTTGCCGGTCAGGAAGGCCGTGATCCCCAGGAGGAAGGCGAAGCCCACCGCCATCCACCTCCAGTTCGGCCCCAGACCCCGTTCGATGTAGTACATGGGCCCGCCGGCGACGGTGCCGGCCCACTCGCCCTCGTCCACGTGCACCCGGTACTTCTGGGCGAGCGTGACCTCGGAGTACTTGGTCGCCATCCCCACCGCCGCCGTGACCCACATCCAGAAGAGTGCACCGGGTCCGCCCCAGTGGATCGCCAGCGCCACCCCGGCGATGTTCCCGATGCCCACCGTCGCCGAGAGCGCGGTCGTGAGCGCCTGGAAGTGGGTGACGTCCCCCTCGTCATCCGGATCGTCGTACTTGCCCGACGCAACCGCGGCCCCGTGCTTCAGCCTGGTGACCTGGATGAAGCCCAACCGGAGCGTGAGGTACATCCCGATCCCCAGCAGGAGGATGACCATGAGCGGGATGTTCTCGCCACCGACCGGGATGCCGATCGTGACGAAATACCTGGTCAGGAAGTCGATGATCTGTTGGAGGAAATCCATGGGGGGGTGGGCTCCTTGAGGCGACTGGCGGCCGGTCCCGTCGCGGACGCGGCAATGGCGCCGGGCAAACTAGCGCCCCACCGGTGAATCCGCACGGAATCGGGGTTCCGATGCCTTGCCGCATCTGCAAGCGGTCACGATATTGTCAGCCGTCTCGTTCCACTCATCCCATGTGAGCACTTCTGCAATGGTGACATCCCGGTCGCGGTTCGGCGGCGCGATTGAACGGGGGCCGACGCGGCTTCCCGTTCCCGCCAACCTCGTCCCGACCGCCGCCCGCGTGGTTTGAACGCATGACCGCCGGAACCCCGGGGACGGGGAAAACCCGTGACGGGGACCGGGTACGACACAGGGTTTCCGTGGTTGTTCCCGTCTTCAACGAGGCCGCCACCGTCGAGCAGGCGCTGGAACGGCTGGTGTGCGTTCCCTTCGACAAGGAAGTCATCGTCGTTGACGACGGATCGGAGGACGGGACCGATGCCATCCTCGAGAGAATCCTGAAGCGTGGGTGGATCGACCTCCTGCTGAAGCACGAGACGAACCGTGGCAAGGGTGCCGCAATGAGGACCGCGTTCAAGCACGTCGGGGGCAGCGTGGTCGTCGTCCTGGACGCGGATCTGGAGCTGGATCCCGCCGACATCCCCCGGCTCCTGGCCCCGATAGAGGAGGGCGGAGCGGTTGCCGTCTACGGCACTCGTGACATTCGGCTGCGAAAGGGGATGATGCTTCGCCAGTACCTGGGCAACAAGCTCATCACCTTCGTCACCAACCTGTGCACGAATCTCAGGCTTACGGACGTGGAGACCTGCTACAAGATGGTCCGGACGGATCTCCTCCGCACTCTGGAGCTGGTTTCGGACCGTTTCACGATCGACCCGGAAATCACGATTCGCCTGGCCCAGACCGGCGTCCCGATCCACGAAGTTCCGATCTCCTATCGGCCCCGGTCTCATGCCGAAGGCAAGAAGATCACCTGGAAGGACGGCGTGGCCGCTCTCTGGTCCATCGTGCGCTTCACCCTGTTCGGCCCGAAACCGGCCCGCTGGGATCAGACGGGCACCTCCGAGCGGCGTCCGAGTCCGGCCGGCACTGCAGTCTGAGGCATGCGCAACCGCCCGAAGACAGCGAGCGGCAGCGATGTCCGGAGCAGGTGGATCGTCATCGCGCTCGTCGCGACAACCGTATTCCTCTGCGCGGCCCACTTCGACCCCAAGCTCCACACCGGTGGCGACAACGCGCTCTACATCCTGCTCTCCGAGAGCATCCGGACCGTGGGCGACGGATACTCGACGACCATCGAGCCTGGCCCCGCCGTGCCTCACACCCTGGTTCCCCCGGGGTATCCCGTGCTGCTCGCGGCGGTCGGCGCGTTGTTCGGCCGGAACATCGTCCTTCTCAAGTTGCTCTCCCTGGCCCTGATCGCGGGTACGGCCTGGATCTTCTGCCTCTTCGTGCGAGACCGGGCCCGGAACCGGGAAGGACCGTATCCGCATCTCCTGCTCGCGCTCGCCTTCGCAGTGAGCCCGCTGCTCATCGACTATTCGCACTGGATTCTGAGCGAGGCTCCCTTCGCCTTCTTCGTCATGCTTTCCCTCTTCCTCCTCCAGAGGGACTCCGGGGAGCGGGAGGACAGGACGTTCTGGCTGGCTCTGCTGGCGGCGGTGGCCAGCTTCTACGTCCGCTCCGTGGGCGCATTGCTGCTGGTGGCGGCATCCGCCGGCTATCTGGTTCGCCGGCAATGGCGCAAGTTCCTTGTCCACGGTGTGGTCGGAGTCGCACTGACTATTCCGTGGCTGATCCGCAACCGGCTCCTGACGGGCACGACCAGCTCCTACCTGGAGCAGTTCTCGGTGGCCAACATCTACGACCCGGAAGCCGGAACTCTCGACCTGATGGGGAGGGTCGAGCGAGTCCTCGACAACGCATGGTTCTATGCGACGCGGGAGCTGCCCCGCGCCCTCGTGGGCTCCGACAGTTCATGGTCCACGCATCCGCTGGTGGACGCGGTCGCGATCGTCGTGTGTGTTCTCGCCATCGTGGGACTCGTGCAAGCCCTGAGGCGACGTCCCGGCGCCCTCGAGTTCTTTTTCGTCCTGACCTTCGCCGCCATCACGATGTTCCAGAGCGTCGCCAACGATGTGCGCTACCTGGTCCCCCTGCTCCCCCTCATCCTCGTGTACGCGATCGAGGGCGCGCTGTCGGTGGCGGAAGCGGCGCGTCGCCGGGTCCCCCGGCTTCGGGTCCTTCCGGCCGCGCTGGCCGGCACGCTGGTCGGGGTGGCCCTCCTGAGCGCGAGCGCCCGCATACCGAGGAACGTGGACATGCTCAGCCGCTACTCGGCCGGAGACCCCTACGCCGACTACCACCCGGTGTGGCGGCACTTCTTCGAGGCTGCCGCGTACGTTCGCGGCGCCACGCCCGAGGACGCCGTTGTGACGGTGCGGAAACCCCGCCTTTTCCGTTTCCTGACGGACCGCAGGACGCGGGTCTTCCCCTTCACCACGGAACGCGACTCGGTGCTTTCCGTGGTCCTTTCGACCGACTACGTGGTCATCGACCAGGTCTCGCGGGCGACCACGGCCCTGTACCTGGTGCCCGTCATCGAAGAGAACCGCGATCGCTTCCGGTGCGAGTACCGCAGCGAGCAGCCCTACACGTACGTGTGCGCGGTGCTGGACACGCCTCCATAGCAGTCCGGTGGACGCCCTGATGGGTAGGCGATGGATCTCCGTGCTCGGTTTCGCCATCGCGGCGTTCCTGATCTGGTGGCTGTTTCGCAACGAAGACCCGGCCGAGGTCTGGAAACATGTGAGGACCGCGGACCCCTGGCTCCTCCTCCTTGCGGTTGCCGTCACCACGGCGACGTTCCCCGTGCGCGCCATCCGCTGGAGGTATCTCCTGGCCCCGGTGCAGCCCGGCAGCCCGTTTCGCTCACGCTTCGCGGCGGTGTGCATTGGTTTCATGGCCAACAATCTCCTGCCGGCCCGCGCCGGAGAGATTGCCCGGGCATACTCGTACGGACGGCTGGAACCCGTTCCCGTCGCGACGGCGTTCGCCACCGTGGTGGTCGAGCGGTTCCTGGACGGGGTGGCCATTCTCCTTCTTCTGCTCGTCGCTCTGTTGAGCCCCGGTTTCCCCTCGGGGGCACTCCCGGAAGCGGTCGTTGCGGGCATCCGCGGGCTCACAGTTGGCCTGGCGGGCGCGCTCGTCCTCGTTTCCCTTCTGCTGATCTTCCCAAAGGGCACGATGGACATCGCAGAGCGGCTGTCCGGCCGGCTTCCCCCGAGGATTGCCCGGTTGTTGGTGAGCTTCACGGAAAACACGCTGGCGGGTCTGGCTTCGCTGCGCGGCTGGCGCCTTGTGCTGCCGGCTCTCGGCTGGAGTCTCGGCGTGTCGCTCCTGCAGTCGCTTTCCTTCTGGGCCGGGTTCTTCGCCTTCGGCATCGACCTGCCCTTTCAGGCCGCCCTCCTCACGAACGCCACCGTCGCGTTCGCGATCGCGATCCCCTCCGCACCCGGATTCGTGGGCTCCTTCCACGCAGGCGCCATGCTCGCGCTGACCGGAGTCTACGGCGTCGTCGGTACCCCCGCGCTGGGTTTCGCCTTCGGGTGGCACCTGGGCAGCTTCATCCCGATCACGCTCATCGGGCTGTGGTACGCCCGGCAGATCGGTCTCACTCTGAGACAGCTGCGCAAGTAGGGAGGCGGCTCGGCGTCCGGGAACAGCCGCGAGGCGTCAGTCCCTGCACCCGCCCGCCCGAACTCACCCAACCGCAGTGATCATCTCGAAGATCGGCAGGTACATCGCCACGATCATCCCCCCCACCACCACCCCCAGCACCACGATCATCGCCGGCTCGACCATGGCGATCAGGGCTTCCAGCGCCGTGTCCACCTCCTGCTCGTAGAAGTCCGCGACCCTCGTCAGCATCTCGTCGAGGGCTCCCGTCTGCTCCCCCACCTCGACCATGCGCACGACCATCGGCGTGAAGACCCCCGACTCCTCGAGCGGCCGCGCGATGGTTTCTCCCCTCTCGATGGCGGCCCGCGAACTCATGACCGCGTCGTGGATCACCCGGTTCCCCGCGGTCCTCGCGGTCACCTCCAGTCCCTGCAGGATCGACACGCCCGACGCCACGAGCGTCCCCAGGGTCCGTGTGAAGCGCGAGACGGCCGCCCTGCGCAGGAGGCCGCCCAGGATCGGAACCGAGAGCATCAGCCGGTCCATGAAGAGCCGTCCCCGGCTCGTGCCGAGCGCACGTCGAACCGCCAGTGCCGGCAGCGGCACCGCCCCGAGCAGCGCCCACCAGTACCCCTGCACGACGGCGGAGGCCGCGATGACCAGCCGGGTGGGCGCCGGCAGGGGCACACCCGCCGACGCGAACATGCTCTCGAAGGTGGGGATGACGAAAACCAGCAGGATCGCCACCGCCGGGACGGTTACGGCGAAGATCATGGCCGGGTAGATCAGCGCGGCCCTCACCTTGCGGGCCAGGGCGCCGTGCTGTTCGAGGAAGTCTGCGAGGCGCCCCAGGATCGTGTCCAGGGCGCCCGCCGCCTCGCCCGCGGCCACCATGCTCACACTGAGCTCGGAGAAGACCCTCCGGTGCCGGCCCATCGCCCCGGAGAGCGTCTCCCCCGACTCCACATCCCTGACCATGCCCCGGATGACCCGGCGGAAGCCCCGGTGTTCCGTCTGGCGCCCCAGGATGTTCAGCGATTGCACGAGCGGCAGCCCCGCGCCGATCATCGTCGCGAAGAGCCGCGTGAAGACCACCACGTCGCGGGCCGGCACCCGCCGCGTCACCTCCACCCCTCCCCGCCCTCGCCCGGCTCCTCCGGCTCCGGCTCGCCCACCGCCCGCAGCAGTTCCCGCGGCTCGGCGCTGCGCTTCAACGCCGCCTCCAGGGTGACCTCGCCCTTGAGGTAGAGGCGCGCGAGATCGTCGTTCAGCGTCTGCATCCCATGTTTCCGGCCCGCCTGCATGAGCGACCCGAGCTGGTGCACCTTCTCGTCCCGGATCACCGCCCGCACCGCCGCCGTCGCGACCAGGATCTCGACCGCCGCCACCCTTCCCGGCCCGTACGCGCGCGGCACCAGGATCTGGGTCACCACGCCCTCCAGCACCGACGCCAGCTGGTTGCGCACCTGCCCCTGCCGATCCGCCGGGAAGGCGTCGATGACGCGGTTGACCGAGTCGGCCGCGGAGTTGGTGTGGAGGGTGGAAAGGACGAGGTGGCCCGTCTCGGCGATCGTCAGCGCCGAGCCGATCGTCTCCGGGTCCCTCATTTCGCCGATCAGGATGACGTCGGGATCCTGGCGCAGCGCCTGTCTGAGCGCGGCGGCGAAGCTCCGGGTGTCGGTGCCCACTTCCCGCTGGTTGACGATGCAGCGCCGGGGCCGGTGAACGAACTCGACCGGGTCCTCGACGGTGAGGATGTGCCCCCTGCGGCGCCTGTTGATGCCGTCGACCATGGCCGCGAGCGTCGTGGACTTGCCCGAGCCGGTGGGACCGGTCACGAGGACCAGCCCGCGCGGCCGCCTGGCAAAGTGGTTCAGGATGGACGGCAGACCCATCTCCTCCAGCGGCGCCACCTCCGCCGGAATGTGACGCACCGACAGCGCCACGCAGCCAAGCTGCCGGAAACAGTTGCCCCGGAAGCGCGCCAGCTCCGGCACCTCGAAGGCGAAGTCGAGCTCGTCGTCCTCCTCGAAGCGACGCCACTGAGAGGCCGTGAGCAGAGACCGGACCAGCCGTGTGGTGTCTTCGGCCGCGAGGGCGGCCCGGTCGGCGACCTCGGCCAGCACCCCGTCGATCCGCACCCTGGGCGGCTGCCCGGCCGTCAGGTGGAGATCGGACCCGCGCAACCGGACCATCTCCCGCAGCAGGGCTTCCAGTTCGGACGCCTCCAACGCCGTCGCCACGTTCGTCATCGGACCCTCAACAGCGGCTCGAGGCGGGCGAATGTCCTGGCTCCCACACCCTTCACCTCCAGGAGTTCCTCGATGCCGCCGAACCGCCCCCGCTCCTTCCTGAACGCGACGATGCGCTCGGCCATGACCGGCCCGATCCCGGGCAGCGCGAGCAGCTCCTCCACCGTGGCCCGGTTCAGGTCCACAACCGGACCGGCAGCGGCCGCCGGGACTTCCCGTCCCTCCCCTGCCACTGGCCCCGCACGCGCCACCGCCGGTTCGCGCCGCACGCTTCCGGCGCCACCCGCCACCCGCAGGTACGGTTTGAGCCGCTCCACCGACTTCGGCCCCAGCCCGGTCACCCGCGCCAGGTCCTCGACGCTGGCGAAGGGACCGTTCTCGTCGCGCTCCTGCACGATCCGCAGCGCCTTGGAGGCTCCCACCCCCGGGAGCCGGTCCAGCTCCTCGGCGCTCGCCACATTCGGATCGATGGTTTCCCCATCGGCCAGCGGACGGCTTCGGCGCTCGCGTTCCTCCGTCACCGAGTCGCCCGCGGCGAGCAGGCTGTCGGCGATCGACGGCCGGTCGTCCAGGACCGGCTCGGCGGGCGCCGGTGCGAAGACCACGAAACGGATCAGCGCGGCCCCACCCAGAATCAGCGCCGCGTGCAGCATGCTCCTGCGTTCACTGTCGGTCAACGTCCCCTCCCTTCGTTCGTCTGCAACCCGGCCCGGGTGCGCCGGAAGCCGCCCCGGGGGGAGAAGTATCACCCCGCCCGGCGGGCGCCGACATGATGGAATGGGACCTTTTTTCGAGTGCTCACCGCCACAACGGGTAGCATTGGCGAACGGCGTCCACACATCGCCAGTCGGTCTGGTGGGATGACCGCCATGCCCTGAGTATGCAATTCACATACTCTGATATACCTCTGACATGCCCTGCGTATACTATCTTATCCCACCGAGTACATCGGGAGTCAGCAGGAATTCGCCGAAGATGTCGAGCTGGAAGCGGGTCAGCCCCGCGCGCCGTCCCACGAACGACCGCCGGTCGAGGTAGTGAAGACGGGCACCCAGCTGATAGTCCCGGATGGTGGAGTCCAGCGACGCCGACACGTCCCTTTCCAGCTCGTCGATGAAGGCCACGCAGGGGCTGCCGGGACCCGGCTGGCGGCAATGCACCTCGTCCGAGTACTCCACCCTGAACACGAGGCGCATCCGGGCGCCCCGCAGTCTGAAGGCGGCAATCGGGGACCGGAACATCGCGGTCACGGACAGTGAATGGGAGTTGGCCGTCCTGCGGGTTTCACCTGTGGGGTCGCCGCTCTCGCCCCGGTCGTGACGGCCCTGGTACGACGCGGAGAACCCGCGGGGGAAGACCAGGGTCAGCGCGGTCGGCACCTCCCGTTCCTCGCGAAGGCGATTCTGCCTGGCACCCGCACCGAATTCCAGCGCGGTGGTCTCGCGACGGTATCCCGCGCTCGCCGACATCCGTTCCAGCACCGGCGCCAGGAAGCCCGGAAGCGCCAGGTTGCTCACCGACACGTTCACATCCGGCCACACCGTGCGCAGGTCCTCGCGGTCGGAACGCGTGTCCAGCGTCTGGTAGTCATTGCGCTGGTATCCGATCCTGAGCGAGCCGGAGCCGAGGAACTTCAACCCCCCGCTGACGGTGATCTGCCTGCGGTCGCTCAGCGTCGATGCGGAATCGCGGCCGATGACGAGGAAGTCGTCCCGCCCGCCCCATCCCAGCTCGTAGATCGTGCCGGGGTTCACCGGCTCCCGGTTGAAGCGTGAGGTCAGCCCGCTCCTGTAGGTGAAGGACAGGGGTTGCAGCACCCTCGACCAGCGGTGTGCGAAGGTTCCTTCCCGGGGCTCCGCTCCCAGGTTGGCCGGACCCAGCGATACGGTCGCAACCAGCGTCCTCTGCCCGTCGACGTTGCGCAGCAGCAGCAGCGCGGTGTCCACCGGCGTATGGCGCGTTTCGATCAGGTCGGAATTCCGCTCCGAGAAGTAGATGGTGGTCATCTCCACGCTGGTCCTTGCCCAGTCGGTGAACCGCGGCGTGTACGCCAGGTGCGTACGGACGTGGCGGTCCACCTCCCAGCCCAGGTCCACCCCTCCCAGCCGCCGCCGCTCGCCCGCCAGGAGATCGCGCGTATCCTGGTCGGCGGCCAGCTCCTCGACCGTCAGCAGATCCCTGCCACTCAGGAAATCCGCCTCCGCCGTGAGCGACGGCACGGGACGCATGGCGACTCGCGCCGACGCCGACACCATCCTGCGGGGCGCCTCCGTGACCGGGGCCAGGGAATCCTCGGCGGCCATGATGATGTGGTCGAAGCGCGTGGTGCTCCGTTCGCGGTTCAGCATTTCGCTCTGGAACGAGAACGTCTCGGGCGTCCACCTCAGCCGCGCCCCCGCGATGCGGTCTTCGAGGAAGGCCGGCAGGAGGCTGCGCAGCGCGTCGCCGGCCCATCCGGGGAAGAGCGGAATGTCGCGGTGCGCCGGCGCGGCCTCGTATCCGATGAAGGCGTCCACGCCGTCGCCGTCGCTTTGGGTCGTGACGGTTCGCACCGACGAACGGACCACCCCGGCGCGCACATCGAAGCCCTCCAGCACGCCATCCCAGAAACCGGTCTCCCCCGGGGTTCGCCGCCTGAGGGACAGGTCGACGCGCGTCCGGTTGAAGCCGGGCTGTCTGGCATTCTGCAGCCGGTCGGCGCGCACGTCGCTGCGCCCCAGGAAGATGGGGGACCGGTCCTCCCGCTCGTAGGTGAAAGAAAGCGGGACCTCCATCCCCCAGTCCGCCGGCGCGAAGCGGCCCAGCTGCATGGTCGTCTGCACGTCGAGGGTCCGGTCGTCGTGGTAGCTCGGCGTGACCCGCAGCTGCCGGAAATAGCCGCCGCGGCTCCTGAAGGACGCCCTCGAGTGGAGGAACTCCCCGCCCCTGACCTCGGCGTCGAAGGCCGACACCAGGCCCCTGTCCCGGACTCCCCGCGACAGCCGCAGCTCGTCCACCCACACCTCGCCCGAGAGCGGCCCTCCGGTCTCGTTCATCACGCCCAGGCTCATCTCGCGCACCGAGGCCAGGTTGGGAGCGCGGCCGCGGTCCTGCATGACGATGGCGTACGTGGAATCCGCCGACCACATGACCAGCGGGGGGTCGCCCGGCATCCTGCGGTTCGTGAAGAACTCGACCTCCGCGTCGCGCCGGAGCGCCAGCCACTCCTCGAAGTCGATGACGACCTCGGGAAGCCACTCCTCCTCGCGCACCCTGCCGGGAATGCCGACCGGGTCGAGGCGCGTGCGGAAGAGGTAGAAGTTGCGGTCGTCGGTTCCGATCTTGACGAAGAACCAGGCCGGAACCTCGGCGCCGAAGTCGCCGCGGGCCGCGACGGCCCACAGCCTCGCCTCCCGGTAGGAGAGGAAGTCCCGCGGTTGCTGGGGGAACCGGTTGTAGACCTCGACCCGGTCGCCGGGCAGGACGTTCTCGAAGGCGACGGAAAGCGAGCGTTCGTTGAACTCGATCCCCTGCCCGCCGAAGGCCGCCGTCGGGTCGTCGAGCTGCTCGATCACCCCCGGCGGCGAGGTGTAGGCCTCGCCCACGGTGACCTTCGATACCGGGCTCACCTCGACCCGCCCGTGCACCGAAGCCGTGTCCCCGCCCAGGCCGGTGAGCACACCCGTCTCCGAGCGCTTGATCCACGTCGATCCGACGATCGCCAGCCGGGCCAGCACGAAGGAGTCGCGGCGGCTGCCCGCCACGGTGATCCGCAGGTGCCGCACGGCGCGCAGCTCGGCGTCGGTGATGGCTCCGCCCAGGTCGATTCCCGACGGGTCGCGCAGGGGAACCCGGTACAGGCGGAACGCGGTGCCGGTCTCGTCGCGGTCGCGCACCATGAAGGGAGAGGAGCCGTCCAGGCGGACCACGAACCGGCGATACCGTTCCAGGGTGTCGAGGTTGCCGTCTTCGTCCAGGTCCTCCGAGTCGCGGATACCGTTGCCGCGGGTGCAGTTGGCGTTGGGGTCCCCGAGACGGTACACCCGGAACGACTCGGCAAGGCAGCGCTCCGCCCAGACTCCCCTCTCGTCGGTGGCGGGACCCCATACCTCCCCGCGTTCGGGATAGGCCTCCTGGTCGAGAAGCCCCAGGCCCCAGGGTACGTGGACACCCGGCTTCACTCCGTTGACGGCTCCGGCCGCGTCCACGAAGAAGGCGTCTTCGCTGACGATCCCCACGTCGAGAACCAGCGACAGGAAGTCCCCGTCGCGCACGTAGAACTCGATGAAGTCGCTCTTGGTGAGGTCCCTGCCGGTCTCACTCAGGACGGTGGTGATGGACGCCCATTCATTCAGGCCCTCCACGTCGCCGCTCTCGTGTTCGAAGCGCCCCAGCAGCCCCCACTCGCGCACCGCGCTGCCGGTGACCCGGATCTGCTGGTCGATATCGACGCTCGGATTGAAGCCCTCGAAGACCCCCAGGCTGTCCCCCCCCACATCCTCCTCGATCCAGGTGTGCTGCCAGGTCATCGCGGCCTTGTTCTCGGCCGACATCTCGGGCGGAAGCACCTCCCCGGCGCCGTCGGTGAAGGCGGGACGGCTTCCCAGCCGCCACTCGTGGCTCTGCACCGACAGCGGCAGTGCGTTGACGCCGTCGTAGTCGTCCAGGTAAACGGCGCCCTGGGTGTTGGGGTTCGGGATCGAGACCGCGGCCTCGCCCGACAGGTGCAGCGACGAGCGATCTCCCGCCCGCAGCCCCGGAATGGCGTTCAGCACACGGGTCAGCAGGTGGGCGTCCACGTTGATGTTCCCGCTGAACCCCCCCAGCCCCACCGCGCTCGACTCGACGCCCAGCCGCGGCCTCCGCACGAGCTGGTCTTCGGTCTGGTACAGGCCGACCAGGTTGAGCGCGCCGTAGTCGCCCAGGTCGTAGCGGGTGTTGAGCCCGAAGACCGACGAAGGCGCCACTCGAAAGGAACTCCGCTGTTCCCACGTCACCTCGAGGTTGCGCCCCGGCGTGGTGGCCAGCAGTCCTTCGAGATCCAGCAGCGTCAGCTGTCCCACCTCGTAGGCGATCGTGTAGTCCACGCCCCGGACCAGGAGCCGGTCGTCCAGCGTTACGCGCTCGGTACCCGCACGGATGCCCGCCGTCCCCAGCGAAAAGGACGACGCCGTGCCGTCGCCGGTCACCTCGTAGGACAGGTTCAGCCGGAAGACACCGCCGTATTCGCGCTCCAACGGGTCCGCGGCGCGGTAGATGCGCTCGTTGCGGTTCTCGCCCAGCAGCCTCCTCACCTCGGTCGAATCGATCTCCACGCTGCGAAGCGGCGGCGGGTTCGCGAAGGGCTCGAGCGTCGGGAAGACGATGAAGGTTCCCGACACAGGCGGCTGGTCTTCGAACGAGTCGAGCGCGGGCCGGTAGATGTGCGACTCGTCCAGCCGGTCCATGGGTGACTCCTCGTCCAGCCCGAAGAGGCGCAGGTAGGTCACGTCGTCGCCGTTGTCGCGGCGGGCGAATGTGCGTCCCACGCTCTCCTCCCCGAGCGAGACGGTGAGCTCCACCGAAGCCGGATCCACGTCGCCGAAGAGGGAAACGCGGTAGACCTGGTGCATCTCCGTCGGCCACGTCGGGCGGCCGGGCTGGTGCTGGGCCGCCGACGCCTTCAGCAGCTTGAGCTCCGGCCGGCCGCCGCCCTGGTAGACGCGCTCCGGATTGTAGGTGCCGACGGTGTCCCCCGCCTCGGTGACATAGGTGACGGCCAGCATCTCGTCGGAGGCCAGCGGCGACTGGAGCGCCACCCAGAGGCCGCTCGGATGCACCATGTAGTCGCGTCCCGGCCGCAGGTACCGGAACCACGCGGACTCGGTCACGGTGTCCGCCCCCTCCCCCGCGACGGCATCGGCCTGGATGTACCCCTCGACCTGCTGGAGCGAGAAGGGACCGGCCGCGGAGCGGTACAGCTGGATGGGTTCGATCCCGGGCGCGACGGAGGAGGGTGCCGAGTTGGGCGTGAGGGCCAGCGCGTCGATATGCGGGAAGTCGAAGAAGTGATCCGGGTCGAAGAGGAAGAAGAACTGTCCGTCGATGTAGTCCGCGTCGTCGAGGACGAGTGTGTCGGATCGCGAGAAGGTCCTGCCCGCACCCTCCAGGCGGAAGCGCCGCGAGGTCACTTCGCCGGCTTCCTGGGCCCATACCGACCGAACCTCGACCGGCCCCGCCTCGAGTGCGGCCTGGAAACCGAAGCTGCCCTGCGGGACCCCGCCTCGCAGATAGCGCGATGGGGGCAGGTCGAAGCGGACGTCGCCGATCTCCAGGCGCTGGAAGACCTCGCCGGGCAGCCCCTGGTAGCGGACGTTGATCCGGTTGGCGCCCTCGAATTCGCGGGCCTGCGCGTAGTCGACATCCACGACGATCCGGTCCGTGATGGTGCCGTCGGCCACGGCGGAAAAGTGGATATTGGGTGTGATGCGGGGGATGCGCGGGACCTCGCAGGTCTCCTGCACGGTCTCGTCACAGGGCCTGAACCGCGTCCAGTCCGCGCTGAAGTCGCCCGACCCGGTCAGTTCGAACCCCAGGTCGGCGAATTCGTTGCGGAACCTCACCGGCGCACCCGCGAGGCGGCCGGGCGGACCCCGGTCACCCGGCGCCGGAAGCCGGCCGTAGTCGATGGTCCGCCCAAGGGTGCCAAGGCGATGGGGCGGATCGAGGCGCCAATCCGGTGCGGCCGCGGCGATGCCCGGGCCGTCTTCCACCCCACCCGTCCGCAGGAAGGGCAATCCCAGGCGTGTGACGGGGATGAGGGCCCTCCCGAGCCGCAGGACCGGAACGGGGCGTGGGAGCGGGGACAGCAGGGGCGGCAACGGCTCCCGGAGCTGTGGAAGGGTCCAGAGGACGGTATCGGTCGGCGGAGCGGTGCGCTGCTGCGCGGAGGCGGGCCCGCCTCCGCCCGCCAGGAGGAGGATCGCGGCCGCGGGGAGCAACCGTCGAACCGTCACCGCGCATCCCTCTTACAAACCACGGCCTGCCGGAGCCGGAAGACCTGCCTGGAGCGGTTACATTTCACCATGACCATCCTTACCCGATACCTGCTCCGCTCGCACGTCGGGCCCTTCCTCTTCACCTTCAGTCTGCTGACCGGACTGATGTTCGTGAACGCCATCGCGCAGAGGCTCGACGACCTGGCGGGCAAGGGCCTCCCCAGGGATGTGATTCTGGAGTCGCTCCTCCTCGCATTGCCCCACACCATTGCTCTTACCCTTCCCATGGCCGTCCTCCCGGCTGTCCTCTACACCTTCAGCGAGCTGGCGGCCAACAGCGAGATCATCGCCATGTCCGGAGGCGGCGTACGCCCCCGCCGGCTCTTCCTGCCCGCCATGCTCCTGGGTGTCATGCTGTCGGCGATAACCTTTTTCTTCAACGACCGTGTCCTCCCCGAAGCCAACCACCGGCTCAAGAATCTGCAGGTTTCGATCCACCGGAAGAGTCCCACTTTTCAGCTCCGTGAGCGAGTCGTCAACGTCATCGAGGGGGAGAACGGCCTCGGTCCCTACTACCTGCGGGCCGAATCCATAGATCCCGTGTCCAGCGAACTGACCGATGTCCGCATCTATGATATGAGCCGGCAGGGCGTGCGGCGCACTACCTACGCCACTCGGGGCGAGATGCAGCTGAACGCCACGTACACCGATCTGCAGCTCCGCCTCTACGACGGGGAAGCCTACGAGGTGCGGTCGACCGACCAGCGTACCTTCCAGCGAACGGCCTTCGAAGAGCAGCTCTATGTGCTCCGCGGGGTGGGCGACATCTTCGAGGATACCCAGGCCGACTATCGGGGAGACCGCGAGATGTCGGTCATCCAGTTGCGGGACTCCGCAAACGCCAAGCTGACGCAGCTGGACAGTTTGCGCGCGGAATCCCGGGTGGCGGCCATCCAGGCGGTCGAACGGGCTCTTGGCCGGGGCGGCGACGACGCCGGGGGCCCCCTGCCATTCTCGAAGGCCCCCCCGGTGTTCGACGATGCCCAGCTGCCCCAGGACGACATGATCCGGATGGTGTCCATCGACGCCAAGACGCAGGGGACCCGGTTCAGGTCCCTCAGCAAGCGGGCCAGCCAGTACTGGGTCGAGATCCACAAGAAGCTGGTGATCGCGAGTGCGTGCATGATCTTCGTGCTGATCGGGATGCCCGTCGGCGTGCGCTTCTCGCGCGGGGGAATCAGCATGGTGATCGTGGTGTCGGCAGTGGTGATCGGTGTCTACCAGTACGGCATGTCCACCGGCGAGGACTGGGCCGACCGCGACCTGGCCACGCCCTTCTGGTCGATGTGGGCCGCGAGCCTGTCTTTCCTGGCCATCGGGATCCTCCTCGCGTCGCGGCTGGCCCGCTGGACGGCCTCGTCTCGCGAGAGCGGCTGGCAGGAGCTGTGGCTGGAGGCGCGCGCGGCGGTACGGCGGGTGGTCCCGTGGAGACGGCGGGCTCCCGGAGGGGTGTCCAGGTGATCCGCACGCTCGACCGGCTGGTGGCGTCGACCTACGTGCGCCTTTTCGCGATCTTCGTCCTGAGCGTCCCCGTGATGTTCATCCTCTCGGACCTGTCCGACAGGCGGGGTGTCTACATCGACCGGGAACTGACCGACATGGAGATCGGGCTCGGCTACCTGTTCATGTACCCCAAGTTCGTGCTGTGGTCGTTCCCCGTGGCGGCTCTGGTGGCAACCGTCTTCACCATTCATTCCATGACCGTCCACCGCGAGATCCAGGCGGCGAAGGCGGGGGGCATCTCCTTCCATCGTCTCTTCGTGCCGCTCTGGCCCATCGGCGCGGTTCTGACGGTGGCCGCGTTCATGCTGGGCACCATCGTACCCACCACCAACCGCCGCGCGGCCGAGGTCCTCGGGGAGCGGGAGACGCGCCGCGACTGGCGCAACAACTTCGTCTTCCAGACCGAGGAGGGTGAGACGTTCAGCATTCAGCAGCTTCTCGTCTCGGACGGACGCGGCGACTGGGTGCTGCTGGAGAGAGAGGACGAGGACGGGTCGCGCCTGCACGTGTGGGCCCGCCGGGCCGTGTACAGCGAAGGGGAAGGCTGGACCCTGGATGACGGGTACCTGCGCGTCGTACGTCCGGACGGCACGGAGTACACCTTCAGTTTCGAATCCTACCTCCGTCCCGGACTGACTCCGACCCCGGAGCAGCTCATTCAGGATCCTCGCGACGAGGAGGAGATGGGCTACGAGGAGCTGGGGAGGCAGGCGGCGGCCGTGTACCGCTCCGGCGGCGATCCGAAAGAGTTGCTGGTGGCCCGCGAACAGAAGCTGGCGATTCCTGCGGCCACCCTTGTGATCATGCTCTTCGGCGCGCCCCTCGCCACCACGGCGAAGAAGGGAGGCGCGGCCTTCGGCGTGGGGGTGGCCCTGGGTTCCACCCTGATCTACATCCTGCTGCTCCGGCTCTTCGGCGCCATTGGAATCGCCGGCGGGCTGCCTCCCGTCTGGGCGGCGTGGACCCCCAACATCCTCTTTTTCCTGGTGGGTGCGGTGCTGCTGATACGCGCACGAACCTGACCGCCGCCCGATTGCCGGCGGATCGTGTCAACGGGCCGACAGACCCGGCGCCAGCTCCCCCCTGCACACCTCCTCCACCAGCCCGCGCAGCCGAACCGACCAGTCGGCGGCCACCTCCACCTCCATCGCACCCCCCTCCATGACGACCGTCGCCGGCCCGGGCGTCATGAATCCGCACTTCACGGCCGCAGCTACCGCCGCGCACGCCGACGTCCCCGATGCGCTGGTCGCCCCCACCCCCCGCTCCCACACGAGTATGGCCACCTTCTGAAGTATGGCCATACCAGATCCGGCGGGGATCTCGGCAAACTGGACGTTCGTGCGACGCGGGAAGGCTTCGTGCCTTTCGATCAACGGTCCGTAGTGCGCGACCTCGGCCCGGGACCACGCGTCCCGGAAAGCCACCGCGTGCGGGTTTCCGACCGACACGGGCACCACCTCGACCCGTGAAGCGCCTCCATCCGGGAACGGGGGCAGTTCCAACACGACCCGCCCC
>VXOC01000121.1 GCA_009840215.1 Gemmatimonadota bacterium
ACCCCATACCCCTCCGCCAACCCCCTGAACGATCGCACCTCCCCCTCGATCCAATCGTCGCCCTGCCCCAGCTCGGCCGCCATCACCCGCGCCACCCCGGGCGCCGCCGCCACGGCCGCCTTCGCATTGAGGAACAGCGCCCGCGTCCGCCGCGCCAGCACGTCCTCGACGCGCACGGCCATCTCGTGGCGGGCAGCCCACGCCGCCTGGCTCAGCCGGTACGGCAGGCCTGGATGCATGAGGTCGCCGAGCCGCGCGTTCTCGTCCTCCATCTCGCGCACGGCATCCGCCTGGGCGCCGTACACCCGCCACGGATCGAGGAGGTCGCGACGCTTCGTGTAGCCGTACAGCCTCAGGTTGGCGGTGACCGGATGGGCCGGCGACAGCCCGCCTGCGTCGGCCGCCATGGCGACGGTATCCTGGCCAACCCTGCGGCACGTGGTCCACTTGCCGCCGGCCACGGTGACGAGTCCACGCCGTGACACGCTCACCCTGTGGTCGCGCGAAAGAGCAGCCGTATCCTCTCCGCTTCCCTCCGGCACCAGCGCGCGCAGTCCCGCCCACGCCGACAGGATGTCCGCCCTGTCGGGGGGCCGCGTCAGGTAGCGGGCGGCGTGGTCGAGCAGGTAGTCCACCTCGTCGTCGCCGGGCACCGGCTCCCGCGACGGATTCGCGACCGGCACGTCGGTCGTCCCGATCACGACGTGGCCGTGCCAGGGAATGGCGAAAAGGACCCGTCCGTCGTCGGTGGAGGGGACCAGGAGCGCCGACTCCCCGGGCAGGAAGGCGCTGCTCACCACGATGTGCGCGCCCCGGCTGAGCACCACGCCCGGACCCGGACCGGGTTCGTCCATTGCCCGCAGCGCGTCCGCGAAGGGACCGGCCGCGTTGACCACCACGGCACCCCGGGCAACCCACTCCGCCCCGCCGAGCCGGTCGCGGACCCTCACTCCCCTGATCGCGCCGCGCGACTCGACCAGTCCCGTGACCTCCGCGTAGTTGAGCGCCACGCACCCCAGGTTGGCGGCGGTGCGGACCAGCGCCCACCCCAGCCGGGAGTCGTCGAACTGCCCGTCGTGGAAGAGTACGCCGCCCCGGAGCCCCCGCTCCTGCAGGGTCGAGAGCCGGTTCAGGCACTTTCGCCGGGACAGCAGGCGGGAGCCTCCCAAACCGCGTCCCGCGGCCAGGGCATCGTAGACCTTGAGCCCGGCGCCGTACCACGGCTGCTCCCACCACCGGTACGCCGGCACGATCAGCGACAGGCTGCGCACCAGGTGCGGCGCGTTCCGCCACAGCCGCCGCCGCTCGCCGAGTGCCCGGTACACCAGCTGTACCTGGCCCTGCCGGAGGTAGCGCACCCCGCCATGGATCAGCTTGGTGCTCCGGCTCGAGGTCCCCCCGGTGAAGTCGCCACGCTCGATCAACAGGGTGCGGTAGCCGCGCGCCGACGCATCCAGGGCGGTGGCGATCCCGGTGCACCCGCCGCCGACCACGATGACGTGCCAGGGGCGGATTTCCATGGCGTGATCGAGCATTCGGTCGCGGGACAGCGGGGCGTTGGAGGACGTCTGCATTCCCTGCAAAGTCAACTGACCGAGGTCAATCTGTCAACCTTGGTTTCCAAAATGTAAACTACGGATGACATTTGTCCTCAATCCGCCGCCACCCTTCCCATGAACGCCCTCACCCGGTCGTGGCTCTTGAGCACCATCACCGTGCCCGGCGCCTCGCGCGCAACCCGCTCGGGGATCGTGCCGAAGACGATGCGGCTCGAGAAGCTGTCGCCCGAAGCCCCCACCATGACGGCGTCGTGTTCGCCCGCCGCGGCCACGATCGACTCGACCACGTCTCCGGCCAGAACCCGCGTGTCCACCGCCGCCCCCTCCGGCATCTCGGCCCGCTCCCCGGACAGCCACCGCTCCTTCTCCGCGCGCTCCCGCTCCGAAGCTCCCGCGGGCACCACTCCGGCCAGCGTCAGCGACCCGCCATCCCCCTCCGTCAGGCCGAGCGCGTAGCCCTGCGCCTTGCGCGCATGAACGCTCCCCGCGGTGGGAAGCAGGATGCTCCGCGGCACCACCCGCTCCGGCCCGAAGCGGACCAGCATGATATCGGCGCGCGCCAGCCGCACCACGTCGTCGGTCACCTCGCCAAGGATCTGCCTCGTCTGGGTGGTGAAGCCCTTCCACCCGAGCACGATGAGGTGGGAGCGGTCCTCGCGGCGTGCCTCCAGGATGGCCCGGCCCACGTTGCGTCCCACACGCAGCTCCGTCGTGATGGGCACACCCAGCGCTCCGTCCAGCTTCTGCAGGCGTTCCAGCATGTCGTCATCAGCCTCGATCGCCTTGCGCGCGAGTTCGGGCGGGAGCTGGTCGGGGACCTGCACCACGCGCAGCACGGTGATCTCGCCGTCGCGGTGGCGGGCCAGGGTGGCGGCGATCCGGAGCAGGGGCTCGGCGGTGTGGGGATTGTAGACGGGGAGCAGGATGCGGAATGGCGCGGTGCGCGGCGAAGCACGCAGCGCGACGATGCGCGAGCCGGGCCCGGCCGCGTCGGGGACCTCGTAGCGGGTGCCGCGCCAGGCGGCGTACCAGAAGAGCCCCACGAGCAGCGCGAGGATGGCGAGCAGGACCGGCTGCAGGTGCCCCTGAATCGGGATCTGCAGGATCAGGTAGATGTTGGCCGCGATCCCCAGCGCGGGGAGAAGCGGCACCAGGGGGACCCGGAAGGGCCGCTCGATGTCGGGGAAGCGGCGGCGGTGGACGATCAGCGCCGCGTTCACGAAGCAGAGCGCCAGGAGGAGGACCAGGTTCGCGAAGTGTGCGAGGTCCTCGAGCGGGAGGAGGAGGGCGAAGAGGCCGATCGAGACGCCCGCCGCCAGCACCGCCACGAAGGGCGTATGCGAGCGTGCGCCGATGCGGCCGAAGAAGCGCGGCAGGTGGCGGCGGTGGCTCATCGAGAGCGCCACCCGCGACCCGGCCAGGATCGAGGCGTTGGAGGCGGAGATCATCGAGAAGATCGCGCCGCCCACGATCACCGCACCGCCGATCGGCCCCAGGAAGGCCCGTGCGGCCACCCCCATCGCGGCTTCCGTGTACTCGGTCAGGTCGGCCACCACCACGACCAGCACCACCAGCGCATACAGCACCGTCACCACGAGCATCGAGATGAAGATCGCGCGCGGGATCGTCTTGGTGGGGTTGATGACCTCGCCCGCCGAGGCCGCGATCGCCGAGAACCCGAAGAAGGTGATGAAGACCAGCGCCGCGGTGGACGCGATCATGGGAAGGTCGCTGCTGAAGCGCTCGGTGATCGCGGCCGTGTCGAAGCCGCCCAGTCCCCCCGCGATGAACCACACCAGCAGCGCGATCTTGGCGATCGTGACGACGATCTGGAAGGTCCCGCTCTCCTTGGTCCCCTTGATGTTCAGGAGCGTGAGGGCAGCCAGGAAGACCAGTCCCGGAAGCGCCGCGAGGGGCACGTGCCAGATGAACTCGTTGAAGTAGGTGGAGAGGCTGGCGATGTAGAACGCGCACGAGGATGAGTAGCCGAGCAGGATGCACCAGCCCACCAGGTACGCCAGGAGCGGCGGGAAGGTCTTGCGCGCGTACAGGTAGCCCTCGCCCGAGAACGGGTAGATCGACGTGAACTCGCAGTAGGTGAGCGCGGTGAAGGCCGCGACCACGGCAGCCAGCAGGAAGGACACGATGGCCGCGCTTCCCACATACCCGACCGCGAGTCCCGACAGCGTGAAGATCCCGGCCGCGATCATGGTGCCGGTCCCGATCGCGAGCGCCGAGACCAGGCCCAGATCCCGGCTGAGTCCCGCGACTACGACCTGGTCACCGCCCTCACCGCCAGGTGTGTCCGCAGGAGGCCGCTCAGACGTCACGGGCCAGCCGCTCGTCGCGCCCTGCCGGTCCGGCGCCTCTCCGCTGTGAAGGCGCGACGCGTGGAATCACCGCCGCCTGCTAACTCTGGTCCGGTGCCGCCGGGCCTACCAGCTTCCGCACGTCCTCCTGCACATCCTCGGCCATCGGTTTGAAGGCACCCGTCCACTTGCGCACCAGGCGCCCCTCGGCATCCATCAGAAACGACCCGGGCAGCCCGAGGAGGCCGTACAGATCCTGGATCTCCCAGGACGGATCGTGGTAGATGGGGAAGGTCACGCCGATATCCGCGATGAACTCCCGGATCGTTTCGCGCGATCCGCGATCGTCCACGCTCACGCCCACGACCTGGAATCCCTGGTCGGAAAAGGCGTCGTGGAGCTGCTGCAGTTCAGGCATCTCGTGCCGGCAGGGAGCGCACCACGTGGCCCAGATGTTGAGCATGTACGGGGAACCCACCAGGTCGCCGCCATCGAACTCCTCCCCGTCCAGCGTCGACGCGGAAAACGCCGGAACCCTGTCACCGGGCTCAAGGGGCCTGAAATCGGGCATCGCGCACGCCACCCACGTCAGCACCGCCACCAACACGATCACACTTTTCTTCACGGGACTCCCTCCTTCTGGACTTTCGCACCACCCCGCCACAACGTACCAAAGCGGCACCGGCGAGCCAATGGCCGGCGTGGCGGTCCGACCAGGCCGGACGCCCGGGCCGCGGGCAACCCCGGTATCGGGAAGAGGCGCCAAACCCACAGTCGGCCGACACCCGAACCCTTTGCCGCCGCCAGACGTAGGAGATCACAGAGTTTCCTCAGCCGGGAATGTGAAACATGACCGATCAAGACGCATCCGCCGCGCGCCGGAAGCTGACCTTCCTCGCCGGCTTCGCCCTGTACTTCACCGCCCTGTGGCTCCTTTGGGACACGCCCGCCATCTATCCGGTCAAGATCTTCGTGGTCATGCTTCACGAGATCAGCCACGGTATCGCGTCCCTGGCCACGGGGGGAACGATCGACAAGATCATCCTGGACCCCTACCAGGGGGGCGCCTGCCACTGCGGCGGCGGAAACGCCTTCCTGACGCTGTCGGCGGGGTACCTCGGCAGCCTGCTGTGGGGGGTCGTGCTCCTGGGGCTCGCGGGTTCGCGGCGCGTTTCGAACCACGTGCTGCTCACCGTGGTCGGCGGCCTGGTGGTGTTGCTGACGGCGCTGTACGTGAGGAACGGCTTCGGGCTCACCTTCGGCCTTGGCTTCGGGACGGCCCTGGTGATCGCCGGCCGCAAGCTCGGGCCGGTTGCGAGCAAGGTCATCCTGACGGCCCTGGGGCTCACCAGCTGCCTCTACGCGATCCTCGACATTAAGAGCGACGTGCTCGACCGGCCGCACCTGCAGTCCGACGCGGCAATGCTGGCCGAGATGACGCCGTTGTCCACGACGGCGTGGGGGGCGGTGTGGATCGGGGTGGCGGTGATCGTGAGCGGGGTGGTGTTCGTGAGGGCGTATCGAGCGGCTTGAGGGGATGGGGTCAACTACCGGAGGATCCATGACCCGGTTCCTTCGACCCGCACTCGCCACAGTCACGTCAGCGAGCATCCTGGCGCGGGCCGGGTGCGCCGGGCACCGAGGCCCGCCGGTCCCGGAGATCGCGACCCTGCAGCCGCTCAACGGCGAATGGGTGCTGGCATCGGACGAGAGTAGAGTGCGACAGGTCCAGTTCGCGTCTCAGGACGGGTACGGCTTCACGGAGGAAACCATGCAGAGCGTGGTCGCGCTATTGGCGATCCGTGCGCAGCGATTCGTGCTGGAAGTGAGCGACTCGGTCCTGGCGGTTGCCAGCAGCGAACCCGAATTCTCCTTTTCGCTGGCCATGGACGGCACCCCGCTCGAGGTCCGTGACGAGGATGGTCGGCTCCTCGAATCCACCGCGTTGGCGTGGGAGGAGGACGCGCCGGTCGTGCGGCGAACACTCCCCGGCACCGGGTGGGTCTCGAACCGCTTCGAACTGGCGGCAGAGGGCACGCTCGTCATTACCCGGACGGCGGCCGTGAGGAATTACAGGGGTAGGGAAGTTGAAGCCACGACCCCAATCCATTTCGTCTATGCGCGGAGCACCGGTTCCCGACCGTGACCCGGCCTGTCTCCCGGCGGAACGTTTGCCGCCGATGCGGTTTACTATCGAGAGGCAGTGAGACGACGACCTTCGTATCGCCAACCTTCGGAGTGTGTGAAGTGATTCCCGCAAACGCAAACGGGCAGGGATCCACGACCGGCTGCAGACACCGGCCGCCAACCGGTTCCCGCATGTGGATCCGAGCGAGCCCGGGCTTGTCGATCCTCTTCTTCGCCGCTGTGCCGTCAACCGCACAGGAGATCGTCGAGCTCCCCGCCGAAGACCTGTGGCTGGACCCCGGTTTCGAGGAGGTGTACAGCGTCGGATCCCTCGACGGGCCGGAGTGGCAGCAGTTCGGGGAGGTTTTTGACGTGGCCTTCGACGGCGCGGGCAACGTCTATCTGCTGGACATCCACGCGTCGAGGGTCACGGTCGTCGACCGCGAAGGTGGACTGTTGCGGACGATCGGGCGGCCCGGCGACGGTCCCGGCGAGTTCAACCATCCCACCCAGCTCGCGGTCACGGAGGACGGACGGGTTGTCGTGGCCGATGTTGCCCGGCACCGGGCGTTCCAGCTCTACTCGAGCAACGGTGAGTTCGACAGGAGCGTGCGGGTCGGCGACGACCTGCTGGGGGTCGACGGCCGCATCTACCCAGATGGCGGCGGGCAAGATGCCGTCGTCCTGTCGGGACGCATGATATCCATCGAGTCCATGCGACTGGGCGAGGAAGACCCACCGGGGACTCGTGCGGTCGTTCGTCTCGCGCTTGATGCCGACAGAGTGGTCCGGGAGACCATCACCCGCGCGTGGGCGCCGCCGTCCACCGGCACCATAACCTTCAGCGTGGCCGGACACGAGATCACAACCGGAGACCAGACGCCGCCTCCCCGCACCTTCGATCCGGGATTGTTCGTGGGTCCGCTCCCCGGCGGAGGTGTGGCCTTCTCCGACTCCTCGGCCTACGCGATCAGGATTGTCGATGCGGACGGCGCGCCGGTGCGGATCCTGACCCGGCCCTTACACGCGCAGCCCGTTACCGACCGGATCCTGGAAGCCGAGCTCGCGCGCCAGCTGGAGGAATACGCCGCGGACGCGGCATCGTCCGGGGGACGGTCGAGGGTGGTCGTGGACGGGCGGACGGGAGAGAGGGTCGAGGCCTCACTGGACGACATGATGCGAGAGGGGGCCGTGAGATCGAGGCGCGCATATCTCGAGGCGCTTCCCGTCGCCGACGCGGTTCCGGTCGTCCTCGACCTGCGCACGACCCGGGACGGTCGGATCTGGGTGCGGCGGCGCGGCGAGGACCTTCTCAGCGACGGCCCGATCGATGTGCTCACCATGGACGGGCGCTATCTCGGGAGCTATCCGGCCGGGACGGCCATGCCGGACGCCTTCGGTCCGGCCGGATTCCTGGCCTTCGTGGAGACCGACGAATTCGGCGTACAATCGGTGGTGGTCAAGCAGCTGGCAGCAGACGCTCGCCGATAGCGCCGCGGGTGGTGAGCCCCTCAACCGACCCTTCCCCACTGGCGCCACCGGCGTACCGGATCGAATCTACCTCCATGCGCATCGCCCGCCTGATCCCGCTCCTTGCAGCCCTCCTTCCCCTGCGCGCCGCCGCACAGCCGGTCATCGGCGCAGTCGTCGAGGAGGGCACGGACACGCCGGTCGCGGGCGCCATGGTGATCCTCTTCGACAGCGCGGGAACCCAGGTCGACCGGGTG
The DNA here is from genome assembly GCA_009840215.1 of Gemmatimonadota bacterium. Classification (GTDB taxonomy): domain Bacteria; phylum Gemmatimonadota; class Gemmatimonadetes; order Longimicrobiales; family Gaopeijiaceae; genus Bin94. Next base: position 7,723 of record VXOC01000121.1, read on the forward strand.
CTCAGCAACGCTACCGGCAAGTTCCTGTTACAGGCTAGCGATCCCGGTTCCCACTACATCACCGTCGAACGGATCGGATACGCCAACTGGACCACGGGTTTCTTCGAACCGGGCACCGGCGAGCTGATGACCATCCAGGTCCCGGTGGAGGCGATCCCCCTCGAAGGGCTGGACGTTTCGAGCGGGCGCCAGTGCGAGGTCAGGCCCGAAGAGGGAAGGGCGACCGCGCGTGTGTGGGAAGAGGTGCGCAAGGCGCTGACCGCGGAGGAGTACACGCGCCAGGCGTCGCTATACCGCTATACGCTGATCCGCTTCGAGCGAACACTGGATCGTGACGCGAAGGAGATCCTGCACGAGGATACGACGATCACGGAGAACCTGCCGGCTGCCTTCCAGTCCCTTCCGGTCGAGTACCTCGCGAGCGAGGGATTCGTTCAGGCCGAGGACAGCACCACGGTCTATTACGCGCCGGATGCGGGGGCGCTCATCTCGGACGCCTTCCTCGACACGCACTGTTTCGGGCTGCGCGAAGGGGAGGAGGGAAGAATCGGTCTCATCTTTCGGCCGGCGGAGGGCCGGGAGGTGCCGGACATCGGCGGCGTCCTGTGGGTGAACGCGGAGACCTCGGAGTTGGAGCGGATGGAGTTCGTCTACCTCAACCTGATTCGCTCGCGGGAGTTGGGAGAGCCGGGCGGAGAGGTCGCCTTCACACGGCTTCCGGACGGCGCGTGGATCGTTCGCGATTGGCGGATCCGGATGCCACACCTCGCACCCGCTCGCGGCGGCCGCATCTGGCGCAGCGCCTACCGCGAGGAAGGAGGGATCGCCTGGGCGATCACGGATTGGCGCGGCAGGACCATCCTGCACGCGAGGTCCGCCACGATCTCGGGGGTGGTGACGGACTCGGCGGGGACCGGGCCGCCGCCCGAGCCCGTCGTGGTGGAAACCGTGGGGACCCGCCATCAGACGATCGTGGAAGATGACGGCTCCTTCCTGCTGTCCGCCCTGCGCGAGGGACAGCACCGGCTTCGGGTTCAGCGGCCGCTCCTCTCCACCTGGGGCATCGCATCGCCGCACGAGGCGGTGGCCGAAGGCAGGCCGGGAGAAGTCACGCATGTCCGGATGCGAACGCCTACGCTCGCCGACGCCCTCGAGGCTTCATGCGGGGGAGCGCCCCGGCCCGAGGGCACGGTCCCGTTCCTGGGCCGCATCACCACGATGAACGGCACCCCGAGGGACGAGGTCACCGTGGAGGCCCGTTGGCCGCGGGCGTGGGGCTACACGGCGGCGGCCATCGCGGCACCGCGTGGTCCGGAAGGGACACCGGAACCCGTGTGGACCACCGGCCGGGAGGGCGCCTTCGTCACAGCCACGACGACCACCGGCTGGCGGGGCCTGTTCCTGCTCTGCGACGTGCCCGCCGGTTCGCGCCTGCGGGTCAGCGTGAGCGGGCCGGCGGACGATGACCCGGTACTCAGGACAACGTTCTTTGTGCCACCTGGGCAGTCCACCGTTGTCGAAAGCCTGGTGCTGCCGACCGCGGAAGACCGAATGTCAACTGTGGTTGCCAATATGGAAATTACAGTTGACATTCCGACGCCGGATACGGTGGTTGACCCCGATCGAAATGTCCCCCCACCGGTTGCCGGTCAGCCAGGCGCGGACACGACGCTTTACCGTGTGACGCTGCACCTGCGCGATGCGGACGATGGCGAGCCGCTGCTCGGTGCGCTGATCGAGTTGCCGGGCCACGCCAGACCCTACGTCACCGGATTGAACGGGCAGGTCCCGGTGGAAGTCCGGGCGGGACGTCACACCCTTACCGTGAACAAGGGAGGGTACACGACGCTCCACGGGTCCTTCCGGGTGGTCGGCGATGGAGACCTGGGTGTCAGCCTGCGGAAGTCGGGCGACGTGGACACGAGCATTCCCGGACGGTTGCTGGTACTGGTCTCGGAATTCGGGTCGGGGCGCCTGATTCAGGGGGCATCCGTTTCGGTTCAGGGGGAGGGCGCCCGGATGTCGGACGATCAGGGGTCGGTCGAATTCGAGGAGCTGAGCGGACCGGTCGTCGGGGTCTCGGTGGAGGGTTTCGGTTACGAGCCGCACGGCGAGCTGGTCACGCTGGACGCGGACGGCACGACGGTCGTCGAGGTGGCGTTGGCGATCGACGCTCTGGTCCTCGATCCCCTCGAGGTCAAGGTCGAGGCCGGCTTCCTGGAACGCATGGGTGTGTACTGGAGGCTGGACCGGGGCTGGCCGGACACGCTCCTGACCCGGGAGGCGCTCATGGAGCACGGCGAACCGAACCTGGCGGACGCGTTCCGCAAGCTGCCCGGGGTCATGGTGGGCTTCAAGGGGCCCATCGCCATCCTGACAACGTACGGTGGCTGTGAGATACCGGTCCTGCTTGACGGACGGAGCGTGGGGCGCAGCGTGGTGGGGTTGGCGCTCAACGACATTCCGGCCGAGATGGTGGAAATGGCCGAGGTCTACCAGCCGGGGCGGGTGCCCGCGCGGTTCGGCATGAGCCCTTGCGGCATGATCCTGATGTGGTCCCGGGAGGCGGCCGAGTCTTCGTCCCCATGATCCTGCTTCTCCCGCTCGAACACCACCTCGCCGTTGAAGACCGTCATTTCGCAGACCATGTCGCGCAGTTCGTCGGTCGGCACGGTGAGCGGGTCGCGGTCCCAGACGGCCAGATCCGCGTACTTCCCGGTCTCGATCGTCCCCACCTTGTCCTCCAGGAACATCTGGTGCGCGGCCCAGATCGTGAACGAGCGCAGGGCGGTCTCCGCGTCCACCGACTGCTCGGTGCCGTACGGCGTCTCCCCGTACACCCCGAGCAGCGGCCGCCGCGCGACCGAGGCCCACACGCCGTAGCGCGCGGGAAAGGGCGTCACGAAGAAGTCCGAGCCGCTCGCCCAGATGATTCCGCGCTCCCGGTAGGACCGGAAGGGGTTGAGACGCAGGGCGCGCTCCGGGCCGAAGTTGCCGGCGTAGGTGTCGCCGATCCACCAGGTGAAGGTCGGGGATGGCTCGGGGTAGCCCGCCTGCCACTCGCGCTGGAGTTCGGCCATGGCGTCGAGGGCATGGTCGGTGGGGATGTTGGAGTGGATGATGCCGTGGCGGAGGCCCTTCGTGGGGGTCGCCGCGACGGCTTCCTGGAAGCTCTCGACGGTCCAGTCGATGGCGCGGTCGCCGATGGAGTGGATGCTGACGTGGAGGCCGGCGTCGTGATAGGCGCGGAAGCGGCGGCGCAGCTCGTCGGGGTCCATGGTGGCGTAGCCGCGGTTGCCGGTGTCGGTGCCGGTGAACTCGCGGTTCCAGTCGTCGTAGAGCCACGCCGTGCGGGCACCGCCGCTGCCGTCGATGTAGAGCTTGACGCCGCCCGCGATCAGGCGGTCGTCACCGGTGGATTCGTAGGGGCGGGTGAATGTGGCAAGGCGCTCCGCGTAGTCGCGCACTTCCTCGATCGTGGCGTCCAGCTGGCTCCACAGCACGAAGACGCGCACGCTCAGGTCGCCGTCGGCGAGGACATCGGCGTACGCGTCCCAGGTGGCCTGCACGATGCCGGGATCCTTGGCGCCGGTCATGCACTCGGCGTTGAAGGCGTCGGCGAGCGCGCGGATGCCTTCGCGCTGCTGGTCGGGGCCAAGGCGTGGAATGAGGCGGGTGACGAGACCCATCGCCGATTCCTTGAGGACGCCGGTGGGCCGGCCGGCATCGTCACGGTCGATGGTGCCCCCGGGAGGATCGGGGGTCTCCGCAGTGATCCCGGCCATCTCGAGCGCGACCGAGTTGGCCGTGCCGTAGTGTCCCATCGTGTGCATCAGCCAGACGGGACGTCCCTCGTCGACCACGTCCAGGTCCGATGCGTAGATGTAGCGCACCTCCGCCAGCTTCCCCTCATCCCAGCCCCCGCCCCGCACCCATTCCCCTTCTCCCACCAGGCCCGCCTGTTCGGCCACCATGGCCTGCACGTCGGCGATGTTCTCGACGTTCGGATAGCTCATGTCGAGACGATAGAGGCGGTTTGCGCCGCCGCTCGCGAAGTGCACATGGGCGTCCATTAGCCCGGGCGTGACGGCGCGGCCATCCAGATCCACGCGCCGCGTTTCGGGTCCTGTCAGCGCCTCGATTTCATCCACCGTACCGACCGCTGTCACCCTCTCTCCCCGCACCGCCACCGCTTCGGCCACACGCCTCTGCGCGTCGAGGGTGATCACGCGGCCGCCCGTCAGCACGAGATCGGCGGGGGGGTCGCTGCTGTCGGCACAACCCGCCAAGCCGACGCAACCCGTCATCACGGCCCAGGCCGCCCCAACCGCCCGCCGACCGACTTGTGAGGTCGTCCCGCGGGTCACCGCGCCCGTCACGGATCGTATCATTGATCTCTCCGAAGGTTGAAGTCGGTCGCCCCGGCCTGCGCGGTTGACGACTCCGCAATGCCTTCAAACCAGGTATGCTGGACGAGCGACCAACCTTGCCCGTCCGGCACCCGCCAGTATACATTCAAGTTGGCTCATAACGCCAAGCCCGGTGCCGTCGTAGTGGCAGCCCCGGGTTTCGTGCTGGACCTGGTGTCCCGCCCGATGTCAAACCCGGAAAAAGGAGGTGATCACTTGTCTAGTCCCAGTACCCAGCCCAACCCGGCAAGGGCAAGCGATCGCCGCTTCGGCAATTAGGCCGAATCACGATCGAACGTTCGCGCCGTAGGCGGTCTTCGCGCCGGGTTGCGGCCGGTTTCAAAAAAGCCCCCGGAGGTTCTGTGTGATGTCCAGAACCTTCGGGGGCTTATCGTTTGGGAGTTTTCCATGACCCCTCGCAGCATGATCGTCCTGACGGCCGCCGTGGCTCTCGCCTCGCTTCTCGCGTGCAATCCCGCCCCCGCCCAGGAGGGCGAACGGCTGTTCGAGGAGCGGTGCGCCAGCTGTCATACGCCCGCGGGCACCGAGCGCGCCGCCGGCCCCGGCCTGCTCGGGCAGCTCTCACCGAGGGCGATCGTCGCGGCGCTGGAGGACGGGGTCATGCGGGTGGAGGGCTCCGATCTGACAACCGAACAGCGGATTCAGGTGGCGGAATATCTCACCAGGCGGAGCTATGTGGCCGAGGCGATCCCGGAGGCCGCCCTGTGCGCCGATCCCGGTTGGACCGGCCTTGATCCGGCCGCGGTCTCCTGGATGGGCTTCGCCGGAAACCTCGCGGGCACCGGCTACCAGCCACCCGAGCGGGCCGGGCTGGCCGCCTCCGACGTGCCGGATCTCCAACTGAAGTGGGCATTCGCCTTTCCCGGCGGCAGCAACATGCGCACCTCCCCCGCCGTGGCCGGAGACGCCGCGCTGGTGGCCGGGCCCTTTGGCGAGGTCGTGGCGCTGGATATGGCCACGGGGTGCGCGCGCTGGAGCTTCGAGGCCGACGCGGCGATCCGCGGGGCGATTGTGTTGGGTGAGGGTCCCGAGGGCCGGTCCACCGCCTGGTTCGTGGACTCGCGCACGAACGCGTACGCGGTCGATCTGGCCAGCGGGTCGCTGCTGTGGAAGCAGAAGGTCGGCTGGCACGCCGCTGCGTACGGCACGGGCTCGCCTGCCCTGTACGACGGGCGGCTCTTCGTTCCCGTCTCCTCGCTCGAGGTCGCGGTGGCGGGGGACCCGCGCTACGAGTGCTGCACTTCGTCCGGCGCGGTCGCCGCCCTGGATGCCGCGACCGGAGAAGTCCTCTGGTACCACCGTGTGATCCCCGGCTTTCCGGAAGAGACCGGGAAGAACGGGATCGGGACCACGAACTGGGGCCCATCCGGTGCCGCGGTCTGGTCCAGTCCCACCGTGGACCCCGAGCGCGGGCTGCTCTACGCCGGGACCGGCGAAAACCTCACCCACCCCACCACGGAGACCAGCGACGCGATCCTCGCATTCGACCTGGAAACCGGGGATCTGGCGTGGTCTTTCCAGGGCACCGCGGACGACGCCTTCAACATGGCGTGCACGCAGGCCGCATACCGGGAGAACTGCCCCGACCCTCCCGGACCCGACCTGGACTTCGGGATGGCGCCCATGCTCGTCACCCGCGCGGACGGGAAGGAGATTCTGGTCGCCGGACAGAAGTCCGGGGTGGTGTGGGCCCTCGACCCCGACGATGATGGGGCGGTCCTCTGGTCGGCGACGGTCGGCAAGGGGGGTGCCCTCGGGGGAATCCACTGGGGGATGGCCAGCGACGGCCGCTACGCCTACGCACCCGTCTCCGACCGGGCGGCGGTGATCGTCGACGTGCACCCCGAACGCGAACTCTCGCCGGGACTGTACGCGCTCGATCTCATGACCGGGGAGGTGGTGTGGGAGTCCGTGCCGCCCGCGGAGGCCTGCGAGGGAAAGAGGGGTTGCTATTCCTCCAACTCGGCGGGTGCGGCGGTGATCGACGGCGTGGTCTTCGCGGGCGGTCTGGACGGCGTGATTCGCGCCCATTCGACCATGGACGGCACGGTGATCTGGGAGTTCGACACGACCCGGCCGGTCGAGACGGTGGGGGGAGTGCCGGGTAGGGGAGGCGCCATCGACGGGCCCGGGCCGGTCGTGGCGGGCGGCATGCTCTTCGTGAACAGCGGCTACGGGACCTTCGGCCAGATGCCCGGCAACCTGCTGCTCGCCTTCGGGGTTGGGGATCCGGGCGGGACGGGGAATTGACGGGCTCCGACTGGCCTGCGGCGCGCGGGTTCAACACATTGTCACGCATGAGAAGAGCATGCCTGGCCCCAGCCATGATCCTCGCGGCCCTCGGCGCAGTCGTCCCCCTCGGCCTGGGCGCCCAGAGCGGAGACATTCCCCGCACCTCGTCGGGGAAGCCCGACATGAACGGCCTGTGGCAGGCGCTGGGCAACGCGCACTGGGACATCGAACCACACGCGGCCCGTCCCGCTCTGGCCATGCAGCCGGGCCCGGTCGTTCCCGTGCCTGCCAACGAGGTGCTCGCGCTGGGGGCGGTGGGGTCCGTCCCGTCCAGCTATGGGGTGGTCGTGGGGGGTGAAATCCCCTACCTGCCCAAGGCGCTGGCGCTGCGTGACGAGAACCGCGAGCAGTGGCTGGAGCGCGACCCCGAGATCAAGTGCTATCTGCCGGGCGTTCCGCGCGCGACCTACATGCCCTTCCCCTTCCGGATCTTCCAGAGCGAGGCGAAGGCCTTCATGGCTTACGAGTACGCGGGCGCCATGCGCGAGATCTACCTGGAGGATCCCGGTCCGCCGCAGGTCGATTCGTGGATGGGGCAGTCGGTGGGCCGCTGGGAGGGCGACACCTTCGTGGTGGAGGTCAACGGATTCAACGGTCAGACCTGGTTCGACCGGGCCGGCAATCACCACAGCGCGGGGCTGCACGTCACCGAACGCTATACCATGGCCGGCCCCGACCACATCATGTACGAAGCCGAGATCGACGACCCCGCGACCTTTTCGCGGCCGTGGACGATCCGGATGCCGCTTTACCGCAACATCGACCCCAACGCACGGCTGGGACAGTTCAAGTGCGTCGAGTTCGTCGAGGAGCTGATGTATGGACACCTGCGCAAGAATCCGATCCGGTAGGGAGAGGGACGGAGTGGGGCGCCCGGCGCGCGGAGGCAGCCGGCGGGCGGGAAAAATGCTCACCGCCGTCGCTCTGGCCGCCTTCGCCAGCGGCCCCTGGCTGAACCAACCGGTCCGCGCCCAGGAGAAGACCGATCCGGATTGGGTCGTGCCGCGCACGCCTTCCGGTCACCCCGATCTCCAGGGCAACTGGTCCAACGCCACGGTCACCCCGATTCAGCGGCAGGAAGGCATGGGCCCCACCTTCACCTGGGAGCAGGTCCAGCTGATCGAGAGCGGCGTGATGACCGCGCGCGAGGCCGCCGCCGCCGACAGCGACCCCAACCGCGGACCGCCCGCGGTGGGCGGAGAGTGGACCGGCGACCCCCTCTTCGACGCCGCCTCGGGGGGGACCGGCGGCTACAACGCCTTCTTCATCGATTCCGGCGACAAGATCGCGGTCTTCAACTGGGAGCCGCGCACCTCGCTCGTCGTCGATCCGGAGAACGGGCAATTGCCTCCGTTGACCGACGAGGCCCGCGAGTGGTTCGCGGAGCGCCGGCGCAACCGGGGTGAGATGGGTGCATTCGACAACCCCGAGAACCGTCCGCTGGCGGAGCGCTGCATCATGTCGTTCGGTTCGAACGCGGGGCCGCCGATGCTGCCGAACTACTTCTACAACAACAACTACACGATCGTGCAGACGCCGGACCACGTCATGATCATGACCGAGATGGTGCACGACGTGCGGATCATCCGGATGGGCGAACCGAAGCGGCTGCCGAAGCACATCCGTCCCTGGATGGGTGATTCGTGGGGGCGCTGGGAGGGGGACACGCTGGTGGTCGAGACGACCAACATCCATCCGCGCCAGTCGCTGCAGGGGATCCCGCCGTCGGAGGAGATGCGGGTGATCGAACGCTTCACCCGCGCGAGCGAGGACAGGATTCACTACGAATTCACCGTCGAGGATCCGCTCCGGTGGGAGCAGCCCTGGCGCGGCGAAGTCCCCTTCAACCGGCTCGACGGGCTCGTCTACGAATACGCCTGCCACGAGGGCAACTACGCGCTGGAGAACGTGCTGCGCGGCGCCCGGGCGGAAGAACGGAGGAACAAATGATCATGCGCAGCAAGCACCTGACCATGCTGCTGGGCGGAATCGCGCTGTTGGCGGTCGTCGCAGTGCCGGTGGTCGCGCACCACGCCTTCGGGGCGGAGTTCGACCGCAACATGCCGATTCGGCTCCAGGGCAAGGTGGTGAAGCTGGAATGGGTGAACCCGCACACCTGGATCCATCTGGAGATCGAGAACGAGGACGGCGCGAAGGAGGTGTGGGCGGTGGAGGGGGGGACGCCGAACGTGCTGCTGCGGCGGGGGTTGAGGCGGGACTGCCT
>VXOC01000076.1 GCA_009840215.1 Gemmatimonadota bacterium
CCCCCCGTCCCCCTCGGCAACGGCGAGCCCCCCGCGCTTCAGTTCCAGGCCTACCCGGGCGGAACCGGTGCGCTCATGGAGAAGTTGTGGCGCGATACGGGCGGCAACCCCTTCGAGCGGACCGCCATCGATATCGAGCGCTGGAGCGGTCCCGTCCCGAGCGCCGAAGAGGACCTCGCATTCCTGCCGGTGCATCGTCTCGCGGCGTTGATCCGGGCGCGGGAAATCACCCCTTCCGAGCTGACCGGCATCTACCTCGACCGCCTCAAACGCCTCGATCCCGTGCTCCTCTGTGCGGTCACCATTCTGGAAGGGCGCGCACAGGAAGAAGCACGCCAGGCCGACCTTGAGATCGCTGCCGGCGACTGGCGCGGCCCCCTGCACGGCATCCCCTACGGGATCAAGGACCTCTTCGCCGTAGCGGGGACGCGCACGTCGTGGGGCGCGGCCGACTTCAGCGGCCAGTTCACACGCTTCGACTCCGAGGTCGCGGTGCGGCTGCGGGACGCCGGCGCCGTGCTCATCGCCAAGCTCGCGACCGGCGAGTTTGCGCGGGGTGATCGCTGGTACCGCGGCCGCACCCTGAATCCATGGAACCTGGACGAGGGGTCGAGCGGGTCGTCAGCGGGTCCCGGGTCAGCCACCGCGGCCGCTTGCGTCGCCTTCGCGATCGGGACCGAGACGCAGGGCTCCATTGTGTCGCCCTCGCGGCGGTGCGGCCTCACCGCCCTGCGCCCCACCTTCGGCCGCGTCAGCCGCTACGGCGGGATGGTCCTGTCGTGGAGCATGGACAAGACCGGGCCGATGTGCCGCAGTGCGCTGGACTGCGCGCTCGTCTTCAACGCGATTCACGGTGCCGACGAGAAGGATCCGGGATCACTCACCGCGCCCTTCCGCTTCGATCCCTCCCCGGACCTGGGGGCGTTGCGCATCGGTTACACCGAGGATGCACCCGAGTCCCTCGTCGAGGCCCTCCGCGTGCTGGGCGCCGACCCGCAGCCGATGCCCGAAATCCCGTCGGGCCGGTCCAATGCGCTCGGCGTCGAAGCGGCCGCCGCCTTCGACTTCCACGTCGCGCCCGGCGGGGAGCTGCCACCGATTCCGGAGGACGCGGATGAGGCCGAGCGCCGCCGCCGTGGCCGGTTTCGGGGCAGCCGGGACATCCCCGCCCTCGACTTCGTCCAGTCCCAGCGCCGACGCCTCATCCTCATGAAGGAGATGGCCGAAGTCATGAAGGACTTCGACATGTTCGTGAGCGGATCGGGGCAGGTGGGACTGACCAACCAGACGGGCCATCCTGCAGTGGTCGTCCCGTACGATTATGGGGTGCGCAATCCGGATTCGGAGAGTCCAACGGAGATGCCGCTCACCACGACCCTCATCGGTAATCTCTTCGCGGACGACAGGATCCTGAGCGTGGCGGATGCGTTCCAGCGGGGGACCGACTGGCATCTGCGGAGGCCGGAGATCGGGTAGAATCCCCAATTGGGGGATCTACACGCGGTCTTCCGGAATGGACCGGCTATCCCGCGACAGGCAGGTTGCCGTTGGCCGGCAAGGCCGGTCGAGCTTCGGCACTCAGTGCAATCCGAAAAGCTTCCATGCTCTCGGAGACCCCGTCCCCGGCATGACGGAATTCCTCGGGGATCGAGCGTTGGCGCGCCCGCGCCTTTCGCAGCGCCTCCCGTCTGAGCTCTTCTTCCACTCCGGCTCCCGAATCAGGTCCCCATCTCGCTTCGTTGAAGGAAGCCAACGCCGAATCCAGGTGCGCCTTGAATTCGCGGAGCACGGTCTGCTGGCGCGTGAGCTTCTCGCAGTGATAGCCCATGGCGGCCAGGCGGATTGCCAGCGGCAACAACCGCGGATGGTCCCTGGAGACTCTGGCGACGTAGCGTGAGAACACCGGCAACTGGTCCGGTGTAAGTCGCCGCCGGATTCCCATGATGCTCAAATACAGCAGGTGCTTGCTCGCCGGCTTGTAGATGTGCGGTACCGGGTTGAGGTTGCCCAGCAGGGTCAGGCAGCGGTCGAAGTAGTTCTCCAGCGTTGAATCGTAGATGGTTCCGACGACCCGCAGGTATCCTTCCACCAGCGTGCGGGGATCCATCTGCGGCTTGAAGTTGAGGGCGGTCGCGTCGATTTCGACGGGCTTGTCCAGCAACCGGTTCTCGCGCTCCAGCCGGGTCCACAGGTTCGTTCCCTTGAGTGCGGTCAGCAACCCGACGAGCGCGATCGGAATCCCGGCTTCCTGGATGAACTCGATCTGGGCATCGAAGGCGTCGTCATCGTCGTCGTCGAGGCCGAGGATGAACCCTCCCAGAACCATCATCCCCTTCTCCTGAATCTTGCGCACCGACGTGAACAGGTAGTTGTCGTCGCGCATGTCGAGATTCTGAGGCTTCTTCATCTTCCTCAGAGCCTTCGGATTGGGCGTCTCGATGCCCAGGAAGACTGCGTCGAAGCCAGCCTCGATCATGTCGTCCATCAAGTCATTCATCCGAACGAGATTGACACTCGCTTCGGTGAACAGCGAATACGGATGGCCGCGCTCCTTCTGCCACTCGGCGATCACCGGGAGGAGCCTTGAGACTTCGCGCTTGTTGCCGATGAAGTTGTCGTCGACCAGGAAGAGCGGACCCCGCCAGCCCAGCTCGTACAGGAGGTCGAACTCGGCCACCATCTGCTCGGGCGACTTCGTGCGGGACACGCGGCCGTACAGCTTCGTGATGTCGCAGAACTCGCAGTCGAAGGGGCATCCCCGCGAGAACTGCAGGCACATCGAGTGATACTCCTTCATGTCGATGAGGTCGAATCGGGGAACGGGCGCCGTGCTCATGTCCGGCTTCCCCGGGGCGCGGTAGACGGCCCGCGCGGTGCCGTTCTCCAGATCGCGAAGGAAGGTCGTGAATGTCTCCTCGACCTCGTCGAGCACGAAGTGGTCGATCCCCTCCATCTCTTCGTGAAAAGTGGTGGGGTGCGGCCCGCCGGCGATGACCGGAACCTCCGCGCGATTGCAGCGCTCGACGACCTGCTCGAGCGAGGGGCGCTGCGGAATCATGGTCGACGTGAACGCCAGGTCCGCCCACTCCAGGTCGGCGTCCTCGAGCGGGGTCACGTTGAGGTCGGCCACGCGCAGGTTGTACCGGGACGGGAACATCGCGGCGACGGTGAGCAGGCCGAGTGGAGGAAACGCCGCCTTGATGCCCAGGAGGTCCAGGGCGTAGTTGTTGCCCCAGTAGGTGGGAGGGTGCTGCGGGTAGATGAGGAGGGCGTTCGTCATGGTTCACGGGGCCTCGTCCAGTACGAAAACAGGATTCTTGACCGTCATGGGGCGTCAAGTCAAGGTCACGCGGTCACCTACGGAGTCGCCGGCCCCCGCCGCTCGCCCGACCCGCCCCGCAGCAAACTCCCGATACTTGCCGAACGCGTCGTTCACCATGCTTTCGGTCAAGCCGTAGTCCGCGATGTCATACGAGTGCCGCTTCTCCGCGCGTCTCTGCTTTTCCTGCTTCCAGAACCAGACCCTCATCGCTTCGACCGACTGCGGCTCGATCGACCACCCGAAGCGACGATAGATGCCGCCCACCACCGCCAGGGGGTTGCGCACCAGGTCGTAGAAGCTCACATCGTGCCAGCGGTGTTCGAGCTCGGGGTGTGACCGCCGAAATACTGTCGCTCGGTCAAGCATGCGACTCATCGCTCTCAGTTGTTCGGTACCGAGCTCCCTGCGGGGACGCGGCTCGCTGATTTCCGACCGGAAGCGCTCCACCAGACTGCACCAGGACCCCATGAATTCGACGGGTTCGCGATGCGTCTGAATGAACAGGGCGTCGGGATACGCCTCAAGCAGGGCGCCCAGTTCCATCAGATGGGTCGGCATCTTGAAGATCCATTGGCCCTGGCTGCCCGGGTGACAGACCCTTCGCTGATAGTTGTAGTGCTGCATGGTGCGGCGATGCACCTGGTAGGCCTCGCGGGTGCCGGTTCTCTCGAGCCAGCGCTCGTACTCGGGCAACCGATATCGAGTCGCGAACACCCATGTCTTGAGCGACAACCTGAGGATCGGGATATCCTCTTCCGGTTCATCAAGCGCGACATGGTGAAGGCCCGCGAGAGAATCTACGATACTCGCCGCTGCGAAAACGTCCGCCGCCTTGATACGGCGGGGATCCCGGGGAGTGCCGACGACCGCCGCGTAGTCGCCGTCCGGGACAACGGGCTCCACGTATTCGTAGGCGCGAAGGGCCCAGAACTGCCGGTCCCGTGCCAGCAGGCGGTGCAGGAAGGTCGTGCCCGTCCTGTTGATACCCACGATGAATATCGGCTGTTCGATTCGCTGCCGCCCGATCTCCGGCAGCCGCATGCGCTCTCCGGCCAACTCGGCGTTGTTGCGCAGTATGCGGCACAGATCGAAGACGCAATGGCCCATGCGTTTGGCCAGCAGGCCGGCTTCGGGAGAGTTGAAGCCCTCGACGAGACGGGCCAATCCCTCCAGCATCCAGTCGGGGTAGGTGGTGTCGAAGGACACGCCGTTGTCCCTGGCGTATCGCCGGGCCTGGTTCAGCACGTTGTCCAGGTTGACCCCCAGCTGCGGAATCGCCTGCGGCCACTCTTCCTCACGGTCTCTGACCCAGCGGTTGTAGCGGACATACCTGGTGAGAGGACCCGGCCAGTTGATGTCACCAGGACAGTCCTCCCGAATGGCCCGGTCGGAGACCGGCAGCGCCTGGACCGTTTCGGAGCCCCGAAACCAATAGGGGCCGAAGTGATCGAAGAGGGGCCAGCTGCGGGCCATCGGAGACGCGTCCCCGTGCGCCTGGCAGGCGCGCTTGAAATCGGCGTAGGGAACCTCCGGATAATCGAGGCCGAACTCCGCGAGCCGCATGGCCCGGTATGACGGCGCGGTGTTGCAGCAGCTGTAGACGGTAAAGCGCCGATTCACATTCATGGAAATGTCGGTGCACATGCGTGTCAGCGTATCCGCCGGATCGTCGGTGGCCCGCATCGTGAACCCCTGCGGAATCATTCCGACCTGGACCGCCGCCGCGAAGACAAGCTGTGGGGGGGTGTCCGACTGGGCGTAGCCGGTGGAGGCCATGGTTGTTTGCCCGAAACGGAAGACCGCCGTCGGCAAGCCCACCTGATGCGCGAACAGTACGGCTTGTTCCGCCACGAGCTTGCTCCAGGAATACCCGAGCAACCCGAGCGGCATCGTCCTCTTCATCCGACCCAGGTCCGGCTGCGCATGGTCGCCGATGTGGCAGTCGCGATATTCGCCGGCAAAGGAGAACACGTACTCGGGGAACACACCCATGGTCGAGACGTGAAACAGGTGCTTGAGGCGGATGCTCAGACACAGCCGGAGGACATCGCGCACTCCGAGAGCGTTGACCTGGCGGAGGGACCGGTAGGACGCGATCAGGTTCGGGTCGGCCGCAAGGTGGTAGACAGCGTCGATTTCCCGGCAAAGCCGTCCAAAGTCGGCTCCCGAAAGTCCGAAGCGGGGCTGCGAGACATCACCGGCGTAAATGTGGATTCTCGATGTGAACGCATCGTCCCAGGTTTCCGCGTGTTCCATGTTGGCGCGCAGTCGCTCGAAGCCGCGTTCCACCGATTCTGCCCGCACGACGCAATGGACCGTCAGTTCGGATTCGTGCGCCAGTAGGTCTCGCACGAGGAAGCGACCGACGAATCCGGTTGCGCCGGTAACCAGGACATGGCGGAAATCCGCGGGTGAAACCGGGTCCAGCGGCGAGGCGTCCTCGAGCGTGGTCCGAACAACGCGGCGCAGAGCGGTGAGATCGCGCTGGCAATCGGGGGGCAGGGCGCCGGCCAGTGGTGGGACAGGATGCTGGGAGGCGGACGAGCGGGCCATGCGATTCAGTGGTCCGACCCGGCCGTGACCTTCGTCGCACCGGCAGGCATCGGGCGATCCCCGGATCCGACGACGCTGGCGACCGGCGAGAATCCTCCGTTCGGAAAGTGATCCTCGGGCCGGTTCGAAAAGGGAGAGCTTCTTCTGCGCACCCGATGCGTGGCCTGCCGGGACTCGGCGGCCGAAGCGTCCAGTTCGTCCTCCGCTTCCGACGCTCCATCCGACGCCGCTCCTTCGACGATGGTCTGGGCGAGTGAAAGAGCCGTGGCGGTGGTCATCAGCTCGAGGGCGCTGACCTGGTGGTTGTACTGCGTCTGAATGAACGCACCGAGCTCCGCCACCGAGATCGAGGTGAGCCCGAAGCTCGACAGGGGCTCGGTCATTTCGCCCTCCTCGTGACCGCACAGTTCAGCCACCTTGGCCGAGATCTGGGCGACGACCCCCTCGATGGTCAGGTCACCGCCCGCGTCCACCTCGAACGCCGCCTGATTGTGCACCAGCCGTCCGTTGCGCATGTAGTCGGCGGAATCGATGGACCAGGGCGGGTTGGAGAAGAGCGCAGTGACGAGATGGTCCTGCTCGGGCATGGTGCGCAGGGCGTAGTCGAGATTCGCGATCGCGAAGTTGGCGCTCACGGTCGTCATCCCGGCCGCTCTCATCATGCGCATGACATGAAGACTGCGCGCCGCCATCCCGACCTCGGTGACCGGACCCAGGTTGTAGGAGAGGGCGGCGAGGCCGCGTCGGCGGCGCCACGCGGCCAGTCCGTCGAGGAAGGCGCTCGCGCCGCTGTAGTTGATCTGCCCGAGGTTGCCGAAGGTCGAGGCTATTGAGGAGAAGAGCACGAAGTGGTCCAGGTCGCATTCGGCGGTGGCGCGGTGCAGGTTCAGGGCGCCCTGCGCCTTGGGGGCGAACACCCTCCTCAGGGACTCGGGAGAGGTCTCGAGGAACGAGCGGTCCTCGAGCGTTCCCGCCAGGTGGAACACCCCCTTCAACGGGCGCTCCAGCCTGGCGATGCACCGCTCGACGTCGGCTTCGCTGCGCACGTCCCCCGTCACGATGTCGATTTCGTAGTTCTTTTCCGTCTTCGACAGGGTGGTATTCTGGCGGATCCAGTTCAGGTCCCGGCCCCGTTCGGGATCCCTGTCCATCAGGGTCAGGTGGCGTGCTCCGACGGCGATCAGGTACGGGACGAAACGGAGGCCGAAACCACCCAGGCCGCCCGTCACCAGATAGGTCGCTTCGGGGTCCAGGAAGGGTCGCGCGTCGGCGATGCCGAAACCGGGATCCGTGCCGGTCGGCGGTGCCGTGAGGACCAGCTTTCCCTGATGCTGGCCGGTGGTCATGAGTCGAAGCGCCCTGGCGTAATCCGCGTACGGGAAGGCCGTGAGCGCCGGCGGGGGCACCGCACCCTCCGCCATCAGGTCCAGACAGGCCTGGGAAAGGACATGGGACAGGACGGGATCGTCCAGCATCAACCGGTCGACGTCGATTGCGGCGAAGCGGAGGTTCTTGCGGAACACGCGCATGCTGAGCGAGTTGTCGGTGTAGATGTCGACCTTGCCGATCTCGCAGTGCCAGCCCGAGGGTCGGAGGGCCCTGAGGCAGAGCGCGATGTGGTGACCCGCGAGGGAATTCAGCACGACGTCCACGCCCTCGCCATCCGTGGCCGCCATCAGGTCCTCGTACCACCGGTGGCTGTGTGAATCGAAGGCTCCCCGCGCACCCATCGCCAATAGCTGTTCGCGTTTGCTTTCGTTGCCCGCGGTCGTGTAGATCTCCGCGCCCACGTGCTTCGCCAGCGCGATGGCGGCCTGCCCGACACCGCCCATGGCCGAGTGGATGAGGACCCGCTGTCCCTTCCTCAGGCGGGCCAGGTGGATCAGCGCGTAGTATGCGGTGACGTAGACGGACAGCGAAGATGCGGCCTCCTCCATGCTGATCCGGTCCGGCTTGAGGAAAGCGAGGTGCTCGTTCACCACGACGCGGTTGCCGATAAAGCCGCCAGTCGTCACCGCCACCTCGTCGCCGACGGCCAGCCGTTTTACGCCGTCGCCGATGCGCCGGACGACGCCGCTGCCTTCGATCCCCACTTCACGCCCGAGCGCCGAGCGCTCATAGGCCATCGCGGGCAGGAGTCCGAGCGTGACCATGACATCGCGGAAATTCAGCGCCGCCGCGGCAATCTCGATCTCCACGTCGGACGGACCCGGCGGGGCAGGCTCGAAGGTGGTCATCTGCAGTCCGCTGACCTGGCCCGGGTTGTCGAGGCGGAGCCGGTAGGGGGCATCCTGGCCCGCGGGGAGAAGCGGGGCACGGTCTCGTACGCTGAGTAGCCGCGGAACCCACATCCGCCCCTCACGCACCGCCACTTCACGTTCGCGCAGGTCGCACCGCTCGAGGAGCGCCAACGTCTCCAGGTCGCCCTTCGCACCCAGGTCCACGAGTTGGAAATCGATCCGCGTGTCCTCCGCAAGCAACTCCAGCGCGAGGCTGCGGACGGCACCCCAGAGCGCGCTTCCGCGCGGGTCGTCCACGCCGCAGACGGCCGCGTGCGTCACGATAGTGAGGCGGCAGTTCCGCGTCGCGCTCTCAAGACGGAAGGGGGCGATGGCCTGCAGGAAGGCGACCAGCTGCCAGACCGCCCGCTCACCCGTGGGATCGGCGGGATCGGCGCCACAGAAGATGTCGATCGCGGCCAGGTCGGCCGCCCAGGGCCATGCCTCGAGCGACGTGAAATCGCTGTCCTCGTAGAGTGTCCAGGGGACGCGATGCTGCTCCGGCGAGTCGAGCAGGGTCACCCAGTCGGAAGCCCATCCGTCCGGTGCGCCGATGACCCACCGCGGGCGTGACTCGTCCCGGAACCGTTCCATTTCGTGGTGACTCCGCGGTGCCTGAAGTAGCGTGGTGCGCCGACCCGCGTGGAGCGAGGTCCAGCCATCTCCCGGCTCAGCGACTTCGCCATCGTCGTGGGAAATCAGCGCGAGACCGCCGGGAACGGTAAGCCGGCTCAGGAGCGTCCACTCCCCCGGCCCATAGTCCCGCACCTCGGGGTGCAGGAAGACGATTTCGGCAGCCGCTGCGCGCAACAGTCCGCAGTCCCGGTCGAGCTCATCGTCCGAGTCCCCGCCCGGGTCGAGCGGTGCGAAACGAATCGCGGCGTCCCGATGGTTGAACGCGTCGTAGTGGTCCCGTGTGTGCTCCTCGTCCTCGCCGAGGATCCAGAACTCGGTCTGTGCCCCAGGGCCCGAAAGCTGTTCGATACATTGGTGGAGGATCGTTTGATCGGGCGGTCGCCGGCCCGCCACCTCGATCACGTGGCACGCGTACCGATGACCGATGGCGCCCTCCTCGAACGCGGCGATCAGCGCGGCGGGATCCACCTCGCCGTCCACGATCGCGTCGCCGACCGGCGGTGAGGCGGGCACGAACTTGGGCTGCCACTCGACCATATGCTTGCTGTCCGGCACGTCGCTCCAGCGGGGATTGCTGTTGAAGGAGTGGTATTCGCCGATGTGGGCGATCAGATGTCCCGTCGCGCGGTCGTAGAAGGTCAGGCGCCCGATGTACAGTTCGCCCAGAGGCTTGGTGTACTGCCCCCGTTCGTCGACATCGTACCACTCCCCCGTGTCCACCAGGTGACACGCGATCCGCGGGCCCGTGGGCGGGCGCAGGAACGTCACGTTGCAGGCCCGTTGCGGCATGGAGAAGAAATCGGGCAGGCGCATCAGGTAGCGCAGGAAGATCTGGAGCCCGCCGTCCGTCAGCGGGGGATACAGCACATATCCCTCCTCCTGCGCGTCGGCCCACAGATCACCGTCGACTTCGATGTCCAGCAACATGTCCGTAGAGTTGGCGTCCATGTCGATCTGCCTGATGCTGCGGAACTCGGGGCCGAACTCGAAATCGTCGCCCACGACCGCTTCGATCTGTTCGTAGAACTCGTCACCGGTGCCAAGGGGCTCGGGATCGAAGTCGGAGGCCAGCACGTCGTCCAGGGTCGCGAATGCGTTGACCTCGTAATCGGCGGCTACCCGATGGACCCGTCCCCGGCAGTGCAGCGTGCCCGCGTCATCGTCCTCGAAGGACCTGGACGAGATGGTGAAGGTGAACTGGTCCGGAGCGTTGGGGACCGGAAACAGGGCGGTCTGCAGCCGAACAGGCGTCCTGCCGACCGGGGTGTGCTGCAGGAACTCGATCTCCTCGATGTTGATGGGGCTGCCCGAGAACGCCTGCAACAGCAGTTCGATATAGCCGGCGGCCGGGATGATGGGTGCCCTGTGGACCCGGTGGTCGGTCAACCAGGGGAAGTCACGCTCGGAAAGCCGGCCCTCGTAGAGGATGTGATCGCAGGGGACCCGGTGGCCGACCAGCGGTCCGTGCGAATACTCGCCGCGGTGGACGAACATCTCGTCGTCACACAGGTCGTCGCTGACCGTCGTCTCCTCCGCCGGATGGCCGGGCAGGAGATGGGCGATGGGCTCCGGCCGCGGATACTGGGACTCGAAATCGAGCGCGACGCCGGCCCGGTAGAGGGCACCCAGGGTTTCCTGGAATCCCAGGCACACATCCTCGTCCTTCATTAGGGACGGGACGCTCTCCCCGGACGGCGTGCCGACCTCCAGGCACTGCCGGATCAGCGGCTGGAGCGCGCTGTGTGGCGCGATTTCGAGGAACACGTGCGGCTGGACTTCACGCCTCAACGCGTCCATCGCCGCGGCGAAACGGACCGGCTCGCGTATGTTTGACCACCAGTACCTGCTGTCCAGCCGGTCCGCGACTCTTCCGGTCACCGAAGACACCATGGGGACTTCACCGTTGAAGGCGCGCTGGTCCAGGAAGGCCAGCGCTTCGAGCGCATCTTTGTGCAGCGGGTCCATCGCGGTCGAATGGAACGCGATGTTTCCCGGAATCAGCCGGTTCTGGAGGTCGCGGCGGTCGAGCTCCGCCATCACGGGCGCCAGCGCCGACTCTCTGCCGCAGATGACGGTATTGGCCGGCGAATTCTCGCAGGCGATTTCAACCTGCGCGCGTCTGTGGTTGCCGGAGCGGAACGAAACGCTGAGCTCCTCCAGCAGTCCTTCCACCCCGGGGCGGTCCAGTCCGATCGCCAGCATGCGCCCGGAACCGGCCACCCGCTGCTGCAGGGTGGCGCGGTGGTAGACGAGGTGCGTCGCGTCCGCCAGGGACAGCGCGCCCGACGCGTAGGCCGCGGCCACTTCGCCGGAGCTGTGACCGACCGCGCAATCGGGGTGGACGCCCCATGTCGCCAGCAACTCGACCAGGGCGCACTGGATCATGAAGATGGAGGGCTGGGCCAACTGGACCTCGTTCAGCTCTTCCTGGCTGGCCGAGAAGCAGGCTTCACGCAGGGACACGTCCGAGTACCGGCGCCACTCCTCCTCGACAGCGTCGACAACGCGCCGGAAGACGGGATCGGCGTCGTAGAGCGCGCGGCCGCATCCGGCCCACTGGGTACCCTGCCCGGAGAACACCATGGCCACGCGGCGTTCGCCTTCTTCCACGGTGGACACCGGGGAGGGGTCTTCGACGAAGACGTCCAGCGCTTCGGCGAGTGTATCCCGGTTACGGACCGCGAATGCGGTGCGGGTGGGGAAATGGGTCCGATGCCGGGCGAGATTCCCCGCCAGCGCATAAAGATCGGTCTCCCGCTCTTCGAGGGTTCGCCGGAGGTTCCGTGCGCTTTCCGTAAGGGCGTTTGCCGTGCGTGCCGACAGCGGAATCATGTAGCCTGACTCGGGAGCCACGGGGACCGACCACACCCGGGGCCGTGCCGGCCGGTATTCCCGAACCACACAGTGCCCGTTGGCGCCGCCGAAACCGAAGGAATTGATACCGACCACGACGGGGCGGTCGGGGAACGGCTCGCACGTCGTCTGCACCTGCATCGGGCAGCTGTCGAAGTCAATTTCCAGATTGGGCGCCAGGAAGTTCCTCGAGATGGGCGCGAAGGTGCGCCGCTGCATCATCACGACGACCTTGAGCAGCGCGCAGGTGAAGGCCGCCGCTTCCAGGTGTCCGACGTTGCTCTTGACGCTGGCCACGCGCAGTGGGACCTCGCGTTCGACGCCCCCGAATGCCTCCGCGATCGCGTTTCCTTCGATACGGTCGCCCACGACCGTGCCGGTGGCATGCGCCTCGATGTAGTCGAAATCCCCCGGCTCCAACCCCGCCCGCCCGCAGGCGTCACGCATCAGTTCGACCTGTGAATGACGGGTCGGTGCGGTGATGTACCGGCCCTGCGCGAGCCCGCCGCTGTCGTCGGCGGTCCCCGCCGTGTTGACCGCGGTGGCTTCGATCACCGCGTGGATGTGGTCCCCGTCCCTTTCGGCCGCTTCCAACGGCTTGATGGCGAAAACGAAGGCCCCTTCGGAACGCATGTAGCCGTTGGCGTCGGCATCGAACGAATGACACCGGCCGTCGGGACTTATGACGCCGAGGGCGTTGAAGGACACACTGCAACGGGCCGAACCCAGATAGGTCGCGGCTCCCACAAGCGCGCGATCGCAGTCGCCCTGAACAATCGCGTTGATCGCCGTGTGCAGGGCCGTGAGGGACGCGGAGCAGGCTGTAGCACACGAAACCGACGGCCCCATCAGGTTCAGGTGATAGGAAATGCGATTGGCCAGCATCGACGCGTCGATGCTCAGAATGGAGAACTCGTTGGTCCCGTACATCGCCCGCCAGTTGGCCGTCGAGGCCACCTGGGACCCGATGAAGACGCCCGTGGGACTATTGCGCAGCGCGTGAAGATCCCACCCGGCCCGTTCGCAGGATTCCCAGGCGCATCCCAGCAACATGCGGATCTGGGGATCCATGTAAGTCATTTCGTGGAGGGACACGCCGAAGAGGCCCGGGTCCATCCGCTGCTCCCCGTCGTCCTTGATCAGCCCCTCGTAGGCGCTCCCGAAACGGCCCGGGCCGGCGAATCCGCCGATCGGCTGATAACCTCTGCCGTAACGGTCGGTTATGGGCTCTCGGACGATGTCGCGTTG
Source organism: Gemmatimonadota bacterium (assembly GCA_009840215.1). Lineage (GTDB taxonomy): Bacteria > Gemmatimonadota > Gemmatimonadetes > Longimicrobiales > Gaopeijiaceae > Bin94. The sequence goes on from VXOC01000076.1 coordinate 12,892, forward strand.
GCTCAGCAGGCGCCAGAAGTCGTCGTCTGTGAGAATGCCGCCGGGCATGCGGTAGGCGTACCCGACGATCGCGACGGGACAGGCGGAGGTCTTGGATGCCGATTTCACGTCAGGGAATACCTCCATTGGTGCGCTCTCGGGTCAAGGATCGCGAAAGCGCCAATTGGCCAAACAAAGCTGCTGAAACCCCGTGGGGAGACTACTCGGCGTCGAGGGTCTCCTGCAAGGTCTCGTCCGCCATGTCGAACATCCTCTGCAGGACGCGCTTCCGCCTGATCTTGAACGCCTCCACCAACTTCCAAAGTGACTCGCGTATCGCGGTGGCCGCCGCCTCCCGCATCTCGGGAGACAACTTGGTGTCATTCCGATATTCGTACTTTTCGATCGCGAAGTCCGCGATGTCCAGGATGTTCTCCCCGACGACATCGAGATCGACAGCGGCCTTGAGGTTGATGTTCTGGTCGAAGTTCTCGCTCATTTTGCGCCCTGGTGTGAAGGGGTCATTGGGTGTACGGCATGCCGTACCGGGATCACCGGTGCTCAAATCGGTTGTTCGAGTGCCGCGGACGTGTTCGCCGATCCTAGACGCCGACCAGTCCGGTTGCCCGACAACAGTAACAAAACTAGCGACGGAAGTCGCACACTATCAAGCAATTGAAGCGATTCTCCCGTGCCCGTTCCTCGCGGCGGCGGGATCGACGCGTGGCAACCGGGCGAACTCGGCCTTGACCGCCGTGTACGTCCGCACCACGTTGCTTCCCGACCCGCAACCCGGATGCTCATGACCTGTCCCAGGACCGATTGCCGCCGACTTCCGCGTGCTGCCTGGTGCGGACCCGGCCCACGACGAAGGGTGATCGTCCCACGCCTGCTCGCAGCGGCGCTGGCTATTGCGGCCACCTCCTGCGTCCCCGACAACCCGGCCCTGGCTAGCGAGGGTGACCCCGACACCACACCCGCCGCCTCCCCCTCCGATCCGGCTGCGGCCGCCCCGGCCCCGGACACCGCGACCGCCGCCAGACCGGATCCCGTCCCCGACACCCCCCCCCCCGGCCCACCCCCCGTCCTCGACCTCGAGACGGCCCAGTTCATCGCTGCGATGCCCCTGTCGTGCCTGGATCGCCCCCAGGCCGTGCCCTCCAGTCGATCCGGCTACCTCATCGATGTCACCTACTCGCGCCGGCCCGGGTACGAGCAGGACCTCGCCTTCTACGGCTGCTGGGATTGGCACTCGGCGGTGAACTCGAGTTGGGCCATGGTACGCCTCATGAAGGAGCTGCCCGAGTTTGCGCTGGCGCCCGTGATGCGGGAGAAGCTGGAAGGCCACCTTACGGAAAGGGCCATGCAGGGCGAGCTCGCCTATCTCTCCGAAAACCCGCAATTCGAACTGCCTTACGGGTATGTCTGGCTGCTTCTGCTTCACGCGGAGCTGGAGGCCTGGGGCGACGCGGAGGCCTCCGAGTGGGCCGGTCACATGGCGCCGCTCGCCGACATGGTGAGCGACCGCCTGGCCGAATACATCGGCGATCTGGAGAAGCCCCTGCGGGTGGGGACTCACCACAACACGGCCTTCGCGATCTCGATGGGCTTGCAGGCCACGGAGATGGTGCGGCGGCCCAGTCTGGCACGAGCCCTGCGAAGCGCCGCCATGCGGTTCTTTGCCGATGACCGGGAATGTGCGGTCGAAGATGAGCCCGGACGCTCCGATTTCCTGTCGCCCTGTCTTGAAGAGGCCGCACTGATGGCCCGGGTGATGGACCGGGGCGCGTACCTGCAGTGGCTGGACTCGCTGCTGCCGCCGATCGACTCGGAGGAATTCGCGCCACTCCGTCGCTCCGCCCTTTCCGACACTACCCGAAGGTTGACGATGAGCTTTGGCGGGCAGGGCATTCCGGCCGGGATGGCCGAGGCGCTCAGCACGCTGATGAGGGCCTCTCAGAGCGCTATCGACAGTATTCGCCGTACGATGGCCGACAGCGCGGCCCGCAACGATACGGCCACGGTCACGTCGCGCGTGGCCGGAAGGTCGCCGGCGGCGCTCTCGCACCTGATCGGGCTCGCCTTCACCCGTGCGGACGCGATGTTGCGCATCGCCGAAGCCCTTCCGGCCGGGGATCCGAGGGTCCCACGCCTCCGTGAGTTGGCTGCGCGGCACGGCCGCACCGGTTTCGAGACCTTCTCGGACGCCGGGTACTACGGCTTTCACTGGATCGGCACGTTCGCGCTCAAGTACCTGGTCGAATCCGAGAAAGCCCCATGACACCATTGACACGCCCCAGGGCCACCGCCGCCGCCCTCCTGCTGGCCTCGCTTGCGACCCTCCCCGCCCCACCTCCCGCGACCGCCCAGGGCACCGTCATCATCCGTGCCACCCCGGCCGAGGCGGGCATGTCCGCGGGGGTGCTCGCCGGGGGCGTCGCGCTCTACGAAGAGGCGATCGAACGCGGAGACCTGGTCGGCGCGGTGCTGCTCGTCGCGAAGGACGGCAAGGTCGTATTGCACGAGGCGCTGGGATGGCGGGACAAGGTGCGCGGGATCCCGATGGAGCCGAACACCATGTTCCGAATGGCGTCGAACACGAAGCCGGTGGTCGCGACGGGCGTGGCCACGCTCGTGGAGGACGGCAAGCTGGCGTACAACGACCTGGTGCGCGAGTACATGGCGTCGTGGGACAACTACCGCGCCGGTTTCATCAACATCGGCCACCTCCTCTCGCACTCCAGCGGCCTCAGGATCCCGACCCTCTTCCTGCGCCCCTACATGGAACCGAGCGCCGAGCACCCGGATGCGCCCACCCTGCAGCTCGAGGCCGCCCGCTTCGGCACCGTGGGCGCGGAGCACACACCCGGCACCACCTACAGCTACAACAATCCGGGGTTCAACACGCTGGGAGCGCTGATCGAGATCGCCTCCGGGATGCCGATGGAGGAATACCTCGACCGCGAGGTGTACACGCCGCTGGGCATGCACGACAGCTACCACCACGAGATCGACGAGAAGATGGACGGGAAGCTGGACCGGATGTCGGTCGTGTACTACCAGCGCGGCGACGACGGCGGCTGGATTCCCGGCTGGACCCCCGGCGATGCACCCCAGGTCCCCTTTGTCCGCGCATCCGGAGGCATGATCTCCACGGCCGCCGACTACGCCATCTTCTGCCAGATGTTCCTGAACGGCGGGATCTACGATGGCAGGCGCATCATCTCGGAGGACACCGCCCTGCTGATGACCACGCCGAAGATCCGGACCAACCCGAATTCGGCCGGTCCCGCGAGCTATTACGGGTACGGGTGGTCCGTATCGGAGACCGGAGTCTTCTCACACGGAGGTTCGGATGGCACCAACGCCTTCGTCGACCGGGCAAACCAGCTGATCGTGCTGGTCTTCACGCAGACTCCGGGGGGCCGGAACCCGGTGGGGCGATTCCTGAACCTCGTGGACCTCGCGATCGAGGGGTAGGAACCGGAGCGGCCCTCGCCGCTGCCACTGCCCGTGCGCAATCGTCCGCGCGGGCGGACGGGTAGGGTGCCCGTCCTACACCCCCGCCCGCTTCCTCCAGTACCGCGCCAGCCCCCACCAGGAATCCGGAAACCCTGACGCGGTCTCGTACCGGTCTACGACCTCTTCCGCCCCCCCGCGGCCGCGGGGGGGGGGGGGCGGGGGGGGGGGGGGGCGGGGGGGGGGGGGGGGGGGGCGGGG
>VXOC01000226.1 GCA_009840215.1 Gemmatimonadota bacterium
CTCCAGCGAGGCCAGCGCCGCCACCACCGCCTCCTCCTCGTCCGGCGCGATCGTACGGAGGTCGAGAAGAATGCGGCCCTGCCGGCTGCGCGCGACGACCGGCGGATCATGGGCGCGCAGTGCCGCCATCCACCGTTCAGCCGCGTCCCCGGCGTCGACCTCGAGCACGGCCGTGGCCAGTCGCGCATCGGGAAAGGTCCCCCCACCCACCACCGACCGCCCCCGCGAAACCACGGCGGCGAGCGGCGCCGCACCCCGGTCCGCCCTCTGCCCGGCCACCCTCTCCGCCAGCGCTCTCGCCCGGCCCTCCAACCCGTCCACCGTCGCACCGATCATGTGCAACACCGGAATCCGCCTCATCGCGCGGTCCCGATCCCGGTACAGCGCCAGCGTCGCCTCGAGCCCGGCCAGCGTCACCTTGTCGCAGCGGAGCGCCCGGCACAGCGGATGAGCCTTCGCCAGCGCCACGCCCGCCCCCGTCCCGGCGAGGATCCCCGCCTGCGGCCCTCCGAGCAGCTTGTCCCCCGAGAAGACCACCAGCTCGACCCCGGCTGCGACGCTCATGGCGGGTGTGGGCTCGTCCGGCAACCCGAGCTGATCGCTGTTGGCCAGCAGACCCGATCCCAGGTCGTGAATGACGGGAACGCCGGTCTCGGCCCCGAGCGCGACCAGCTCGTCGAGTCCGGCATCCTCGGTGAAGCCCGTCATCGAGAAGTTCGAGCGGTGCACCTTCAGGATCGCGCCCACCTCGTCCGACGCGATGGCTCGCGCGTAGTCGGCCAGTCGCGTGCGGTTGGTCGTCCCCACGGTGACCAGGCGGGCCCCGGCCGCCTCCACCACCTCGGGGATGCGGAAACCGCCCCCGATCTCGACGAGTTCGCCGTGCGACACCGCCACCCCCTTCCCCGACGCGTAAGCCGTCAGCGCCAGGGCCACCGCCGCGGCGCAGTTGTTGACCACCAGCGCGGCTTCGGCGCCGGTCAGCTCGCACACCAGGTCGGTGCAGTGCACGTATCGCGAACCCCGGTCGCCGGTACCCAGGTCGAACTCGAGGTTGCCGTACCCGGCCGCCCGGGCCATGGCTTCGCGCGCTTCGGCGGCCAGGGGGGCGCGGCCCAGGTTGGTGTGCAGGATCACACCGGTGGCGTTGACCGCGGGCAGCAGCGAGGGCGTCCCGGCGGCCGCAATTTCCCCCCGCAGCAATTCCGCGTAGCCGTCCTCGGATGCGGGGAGCGGATGGCGGCCCGCGCGGACCTGGTCCAGGACGGCGCGAAGCCGGGCGGTGACCCACTCGCGGCCGTGCGACTCGGCAAGCCGGTGGCACCAGGGGCGGGCCAGGAGGCGATCGACGCCCGGGATCGCACGCCGGTGATCAGGGTGCGCGGGCATGAGAGGTCAAAGGGGGTCGGTGCGCGCGGCGGCGGCGGAGGTGGGCGGTGGGCCGTGCCGTGCCGGCGACGCGATACGCCAGAGAGGGGGCCGTGGATGCTGTGAGCAGCGGATGTGCAGCGCGGTCACCGGTTGCCCGGGGTGCTACCCGGTTGGTGTCGGGGGGGGTGACGGTGTCGGGAGGTGTGACGGTATCGGGAGGCGTCACGGTGTCGGGAGGTACCGTGGTGGTGTCGTCCACGGTTGTGGTGTCGTCCGCCAGCTCGGTCTCACCCCCCTCCACGGCTTCCTCCTCTTCCGGCGGCGGCTCCCAGGACAGCGTGTCGACGCCGCCGCCGTCCTCCATTCCCGCAATGTTCGTCACTCCTTCGACCACCAACTCATAGGGAATGCCGGCCACCAGCCCCTCGTCCAGGACCCCCACCAGCGTGCGCGTCGGGAGCCGGAGTCCCGAGAGCGTCGTCGGTATCGCGGGGCCGTCGGCGCTGTCTGGATCCTCTCCGGGATCCAACCCCGTTTCGAGTTCCGGATCGGGGGGCGGAGGCTCCTCGCCGGCAGGCCGGGCCGGTTCGCCGACCTCCTCCCCGGGCGCTGCCGAGTCACCCGCCTGCGCCGCCTCCGCCCGGGCAATCGAATCCTCTCGCTCCCGCGCGATCGAGTCCACACGGGCAATCGAGTCCTCGCGGAACGCCAGCCAGGCCCGGTATCCGTGTTCCTGGAAGATCCGAATGCGAACCGTGTGACCCGGCGGCGGCGGCGGTTCCTCCACGGCCTCCTGTTCGGCCTCCTGCCCCGCCTCCTGGTCACCCGCCTCCACGGCTTCTTCCGGATCTTCCGCCACCTCCACCACATCCCCCGCGCCCGCGGTATCCTCGACCTCCTCTTGAGCCTCCCCTGTTCCCACATCCCGTTCGGCGAATATCGAGTCATCATACTCGGCAACCGTGACCGTACCGCGGATCGTGCCCACCGGGATCGTCGGTTCGATGTAGTCGTCGAACTCGATCCTCAGCGTGACCGAGTCCTCGACGTCGATGCGGATCAGGCGGGGCGCGGTCGTGTCGGGCTGGATCAGGGTCAGAATCTCGAGGGCCGTGTCGGGCGGCTCGGGCAGGTCGCAGGGGATGAACGACGACTGCGGTTCGCTCTCGTCCACATCCCCGTTGCGGTTCTGGTCCTGCCAGCCTCGCAGTTCGCAGGGACCCGCCGGCACGTAGCGAAGCGAGAAGACGCCCCCGTCGTCGGAGAAGTTCCAGTGGGTGAGGGTGTCCTCCCCGTGGGGAAAACGCGCCTCGATGCGCACCGAGGGCGTCGCGTCGCCGGTAATCCGGTCCTCGACCATGCCCGCCACGACGTTCGGCACGATTTCGGCCCCCGTGGAAACGACCAGGTCGAAGGGGTCACGCAGGCTGTTGTCGAACATGTCCCTGACGACCGGGCGCAGGGTGATGCGGTACACGAGGTCCGGCGCGAGTCCCTCCTCCAGTTCGACGGTGAGGCACTCGCGGCCGTGCCTGACCCGGACCTCCCCCGTGGAGGGCGAGACGATGACGGCATCGTTCAGCCGCCCGTCGCGCGGCCGTTCGCTGATCCGTTCGCTGAAGCAGAAGCGAATCTCCCGGAGCCCGGGCTCGACGGTCGCGAAGGTATCGGGGACCGTCTCGATCACGTACGGCGGCATGTTGTCCACGGGGCCACCGGTCGGGGCTTCGGCGCGCGCACAGGCCTCGGCGGCGGCGAGGACCGCGAACCCGCCGAATACCGCCCCAGCCAGTCGCCTCACCGCCCCTCTTCTCCTAAAGATGTCAACTTCTCATTCCATTTAGTCAACTGCAGTTTACATGACGCCAGCTTCTCGCGCTCTCGTTCCACGACTGGGGCGGGCGCGCGGGTCACGAAGTTGTGGTTGGCCAGCTTGGCTTCCATCCCCTTGAGCAGCCCTGTGAGGCGGCCGATCTCGCGCGTGGCCCGCCCGCGTTCGCGGTCCAGGTCGATGATCCCTTCCAGGGGCAGGAACAACCCGGTCCCGTCCCGCAGAACGCCGCTGGCGCCGGCGGCACCGGAGGGCGGCGGCGCGGTCGTCACCGACCCGATGCGCGCAAGCCGCCGCAGCATCTCGCCGCGGCCATCCAGCAGGCCGTCACGGTCGCCACCCGCCAGGTGGAGCAAGATCTCCCGCCCCTCGCCGACACCGTATTCCTTGCGCATGCCGCGCACCCGCACGACCAGTTCGCGCAGCCACTCGAAGGCCTGCTCGCTCTCGGGGTCGATGAGTTCCTCGTCCGCAACGGGCCACCTCGCGACGATCAGCGGGCCGCTGCGGTCACCGCTTCCGGGCAGCAGTCCCCACAGCTCCTCGGTCACGAACGGGACCATGGGATGCAGCAGACGGCAGATGCGGTCCAGTACGTGGGCCAGGACCGAGCGCGCGGCCTCGCGTCCCGGTCTGCCGGGGCGCAGCCGGTGCTTGACCGATTCGAGGTACCAGTCGGTGAACTCGCCGCGGAAGAAGTCTCGCAGCACTTCGGCGACCCCCTGCATGCGGAAGGCCTCGAGTTCCTCGTCCACGCGCCGGATGGCGTGCTGCTGGCGGGACAGGATCCAGCGGTCCTCGAGGCTCAGGTCGTCCCTGACCTCCGCGAGCGGACGGATGGGATCGTCCCCCAGGCTCATGAGCGCGAAGCGGCCCGCGTTCCACAGCTTGTTGACGAAGTTGCGGCCTGGTGCGAAGGCGGATTCGAGGTCCTCGTGGTCGAGGCGAATGTCGGCACCCACGCCGGCGCTGGCCAGCACGGTGAAGCGAAGGGCGTCGGCGCCGTAGCGTTCCACCACCTCGAGGGGATCGACCCCGTTGCCGAGCGACTTCGACATCTTGCGGCCCTGGGCATCGCGCACGGTGCCGTGCAGGTAGACGCGCGTGAAGGGCGTGTCCCCCATGGTTTGGTAGCCGGCCATGATCATGCGCGCCACCCAGAAGAAGAGGATCTCGGGCGCGGTCGAGAGGGTGTGTCCCGGGTAGAAGGCCCTGAGGTCGTCGGTCTCCTCGGGCCAGCCGAAGACCGAGAACGGCCACAGCCACGACGAGAACCAGGTGTCGAGCACGTCGGGGTCCTGGTCGAGCGCGGCGCTTCCGCACCCGGTGCAGGTCGAGGGGTCCTCGCGGGCGCAGATCACGGCCGCGCAGTCTCCGCAGTACCAGACCGGGATGCGATGGCCCCACCAGAGCTGCCTAGAGATGCACCAGTCGCGGATGTTCTCCATCCACTGTTCGTAGACGCGCGTCCAGCGGCCGGGCGCGAAGGTGACGGTGCCGCCCTGCGAGGCCGCCAGCGCCGGTTCGGCCAGGGGCTGCATGCGCACGAACCACTGTTCGCTCAGCCTCGGCTCGACCACCGTGTCGCAGCGGTAGCAGCGGGGGATGGCGTGGACGTGGGCGTCGCGGCCCGCGAGGAGTCCCTCCTCTTCGAGCGCTGCCACCACGGCGCGGCGCGCGTCGAAGCGGTCGAGGCCGCGGAACGCTTCCGGCGCGTTCTCGTTCATCACCGCGCGCTCGGTCATGATGTTGAGGACCTCGAGGCCTGTGCGTCCGGCGATGTCGAAGTCGTTGGGGTCGTGGGCCGGCGTCACCTTGACCATGCCCGTCCCGAACTCGGCGCTCACGTGGCGGTCGGCGACGATGGGGATGGTGCGCCCCGTGAGGGGAAGATGAGCGGCGGCACCGACGAGGGGGCCGTAACGCGGGTCGCCCGGGTTCACGGCCACCCCGGTGTCGCCCAGCATGGTCTCGGGCCGGGTGGTGGAGACGGTCAGGTGCCAGCGGCCGTCGGGGAGACGGTCCACCGCGGTGGCGCCCGCTTCCCGGGCCGCCCGCGCCGCCTCTTCCTGGCCGGAGACCAGCGGATAGCGGATGTGCCAGAGCGATCCCTCGGACTCGGCACCCTCGGCCTCCTCGTTCGAGAGCGCGGTCAGGCAGCGCGGGCACCAGTTGATGATGTATTCGCCCCGGTAGACGAGATCGCGTTCGTAGAGCCGCACGAAGATCTCGCGCACGGCGCGCGACAGGCCCGCGTCGAGGGTGAACCGGGTGCGATTCCAGTCGCAGCTGCAGCCGATCGCCTTCAGCTGGCCCAGGATCCGGTCCCCGGTCAGTTCCACGTGCTCCCAGACGCGCTCCACGAACGCTTCGCGGCCCAGGTCGTGGCGCGTCTTCCCCTCGGCGGCGAGCCGGCGCTCGACGACGTTCTGGGTCGCGATGCCCGCGTGGTCGGTGCCGGGAACCCAGAGCGCGACGCGCCCCTGCATGCGCCGCCAGCGAATCAGCACGTCCTGGATGGTGTTGTTGAGGCCGTGCCCCATATGCAGCACGGAGGTGACGTTGGGGGGCGGGATCACGATCACGTACGGGTCGCCGCCCGCCTCGACTTCGCCCGCCGACGCGCCGAAATGGCCGCCTTCTTCCCACATGCGCAGGATGCGGGCTTCTACGGCGGCGGGGTCGAAGGTCCTGGGCAGCACGGAGGCCGGGGGAGTCTTTTCCACGGGCTGCTGCTATCGCCGTCCCGGTCGGCTGGAAGTGGTGTCCGGCTTGACCACCGGCGGCTTCCCCACCTCCCCCTTCTCCTTGCCCTTCTCCTTCTGTCTGAGGGCCCGGAGCTCCTCCCGCCTCTTCTTCATCGCCTCCCGGCGTTCCTTCCACGACCGTCGCACGACCGCCGTGCTGGCGGCGCGTTCGATGTCCGCCATGCGAAAGGCCATCTCCGCCCGGTCGCCGCTGTAGTCCGGCGGCGGTCCGAAGCCGAAGGGGAGCGGGATAGTGATGTCGCCCAGGTGGATCTTGCCGGGAGACACGCCCCACTTCCTCCCCTCGTCGTCGGTGCGGGTCCAGTCGGTGGCCGCCATCGCCGCCTCGATGGCCGCGGCGATCGAGTCGTTGCTCTCCCGGATCGCGTACGCCAGCATCGTTTCCAGAAGGTGTTCCGGCGTGGGCGCGACGCGTGCCGGGTCGATGGGACGCCACAGCCGCGGGTCCCCCTCGCCCAGCCGCAACCGCTCCACCGCCGAGCGGTACTCGTGGAACCGGACTGGCGGCTCCTCCTCGAAGTCGGGGACCTCCACGTCCGCGACGACTTCATCGGGCGTCTCGATCTCGACCGGGTCCGCGGGTGGCGCCGTCTCCGGCGTGACGACCTCGACGATCTGCAGGACCTGTATTCCCTCGGCATCCGGAGTCGGCGGCGGCGGCACGGGGATGGGCGCTCCCCGCGGGTAGGGCGCCGTGAAGTACGGATAGAGCACGATCAGGAGGAGATGAGCGAGACCTGAGACGACCAGACCGGCCACGATCCTGCGGCGATCTCCGGGCCGGCGCGCACGCCTCCGCCGCGGTTCGCTCCGCCGGTCCTCGGGCCCTTGCTTCATTTTGCTCCTATCAGGTGTGTGTGGGACTGGATACACCGATCGCCGCTCCTCGTTCGATGCGGCTCCTCACCGATGATCCACACGAGAGCGACACCTCGACCGTTTCACCCGGCGAGACGGGTCCGACTCCCTCGGGTGTTCCGGTCGCGATCAGGTCGCCCTCCTCGAGCGTCATGACGTGTGAGATGAAGCTGACAAGTCTTGGGATCGAAAACACCATCTCCGAGGTTGTCCCGTGCTGCCGGATTTCGCCGTTCACCCGGGTGGTCACGGAGATGTCGGACGGATTGACCGACGCGGCCTCGACCACATTGCCCACGGGGCAGAATGTATCCAGCCCCTTGGCGCGGGTCCACTGGCTGTCGCGGCGCTGCAAGTCACGCGCGGTCACGTCGTTGACGGCCACGACCCCGCTCAGGTGGCCCCATGCGTCGCCCTCGGGGACGCGGCGGCAGCGCCGCCCTACCACGACACCGATCTCGCCCTCGTAGTCGACCCGTCCCACATCGGCCGGCATGCGAACCGACTCTCCGGCCGCGATGACCGAGGACGGCGGCTTGAGGAAGATCAGCGGTTCGGTGGGAACCTCGTGCCCCAACTCGGCCGCGTGGCGGGCATAGTTGCGCCCCACGCACACGATCTTGCCGGGGCGTCGCTTCACGGCGGCTACCCCGTCTTGCGGGTGTGGATGAACGTACCGACGAGCGCCCCCATGCCGGCGATGGTCAGGAAGCTCGCGATGACTGTCCACCAGAAACCGACATCGGTGTGGCCGCCCCCCCAGCCGAGCGAAGCGGTGCGGGCCGCGCCGGCCGCGAGTGAGAGGAGGACGAGTCCGGCGAAGAATCCGAGGGCCTTTTTCATTGCGTGGGATCGGGGTTGCGTGGTGAGGGTTGCGGCAGGGGCTGGTTGGGGACGGGTGCGCCTTCCGCGGCGCCCATGAAATCTAGCAGTGCGTGGGCGAATCCGCGCGAGCAGGAGTGTGGCGAGGCGCCGGACCGGCAGGGTGCGACGAGGCGGTGAATGCCTGTTCGCCCGCGGGATCACCTGTCGACCCGGATCACCCGGAAACCGAGACCGTTGTCCCGGTGCTCGAGTTCGAATTGGAAGCGGTGCGCCGAACGGAGGAATTCCAATGGGTATCCCCATGTCCCGCCGCGCAGTACACGCCGCGAGCAATCTCCGGAAAACCGGGTCCCGTCATGCTGCGGCCTTCCCGAATGGTCCGGGTTCCAGCAATCGTCGGTCCACTCCGTCAGGATCTGGACCATGGATTCCCGGATGTGGAGTCACTCCCTGTCGTTGCGGGTGGAATAAAGGGCGTGACAACAAGGATTTACCCCTATATTCGGTGGACTGATCCGGCGAAACGCCAAGCTTGACGGGGCGGGGGTACGTCCCCATGATGGTAATACTGTTTTGAATACTTCTGTCACCCCTGAAATGGAGGAAACCGATGGGAGGCAAGCTGACCGCGGCTTTCGTGAAGCGCGTTTCGGAGCCTGGCATCTACTCGGACGGACCGGGCGCCTTCGGACTGTCGCTGCGTGTTCGGAGCGGGGCGCGCGGCGTCTCGAGAACTTGGATTCAACGTATTCGGATCGACAGGCGTCCGACGTACCTGGGTCTTGGTCGCTATCCGGTGGTGACGCTCGCGGAAGCGCGGGTCGCGGCGCTTGAGAACTACCGTGCTGTGTTCCGGGGCGGAGACCCCCGCCAACAGCGCGAGGCAGCGACCGTCCCCACCATTGCCGAGGCCGCGGAAGCCGTGATTGCGCTCCACTCGAAATCTTGGGGCGCCGAGAGCGATCTTCCGCACAAGTGGGCCGCCACCTTCCGCCTCCACGTGAATCCGCTCATGGGGGACATGACCGTGGACAGGGTGACGGCGCGCGACGTGAGCCGCGTCCTGCGCCCGGTGTGGTCCTCGAAGCCCACCGTTGCCAAGGGCATCCGCCAGCGGCTCGCGGCGGTGCTCCGGTGGGCGCAGGCCGAAGGCCACCGGCAAGACGACCCGATGCCCGCCGCGCTGGCCGCGCTGCCGTCGAACGGCGGGCGGAAGGTGGAGCACTTCCGGGCGCTCCATCACTCGGAGGTTGCCGCTGCGCTTCGTCGCATCCGTGAGACGACGGGACCGGGCGAGGCCTCGCGGCTGGCGCTCCGGTTCGCGGTGCTGTGCGCCGCCCGCCCGTCGGAAGTCACCGGCGCCCGATGGAGCGAGATCGACCGTGCGGCCGCAGTCTGGACGATTCCGGCACGGCGGACGAAGCAGCGGCGCCAACACGAAGTCCCGTTGTCTCGCGAGGCGTTGGACGTTCTCGCGGAGGCGCGCAACCTCGGCGACGGCCGGTTGGTATTCCCGGCACCGCGAGGCGGGGAGCTTCGCCCGCTCGCGCTTCGCCGGGTGGCGAACGCCTCCAATGCCGGGTCACCGCATGGTACCGCTCGCGCCAGCTTCCGGAGTTGGTGTGCGGACGAAGGCGTGGACCGTGCGCTCGCGGAATCCGCGTTGGGTCACGTTCTGCGCGGTGTCGAGGCGAGCTATCAGCGGAGCACCATGGTCGAGCGCCGCCGCGAAGTCATGGAGCGTTGGGGGCGGTATGCGGCTGGGGGTGACGGGGCGCTGAAGGAGGGGGACTAACGTGCGGTGTCCCTTCCATATGGGTTGGCACGGGTCAGATTCGACGGGAGAAACGGGGGTGGGCCGCCCAAGGACTGGATGTTCCCCCGAGGGTCACCTAGACTCCTTCCTATGAATCTGCAACAGGAGAGATGAGACCGTGAGTACGACAACGGTGCGGACGAGGTTCGAGTGGCTGCCAAACAGCATATGGGAGGTCTTGCCCTGGCTCGTCCCAACTTGGAATCTGATCAAGAAGTTCCGGCCACCGCAGAGATCACCCCTGGAAAAACCGACCGCTACGGAAGTCCTCGAGGTGAAGTCGGAATGGAAGCTGCCAGCATTGCCGCCTGTTCCGTCCGTCCCGCTTTCTCGGCTGTCGAATCCCCAACGGATCAGCCACTACGACTACATCCGCCTCATGGACGGTGCGCCGACTCGGGACATCGTTGGCAGTGACGTTACGCACGCAATCACACCCTGTGATGCCGTCATCGAGGTGAGCGACACGGAGCCACCCGAGTGGATCGGGAATCTGGCGAAGTAGAGCCGCCATCACCATCCGAGGCGCGAGATTCCCACCGTGGTGGTGGATGTCCACCTTGTGGGTGACCCGAACGTCCCGATGGATGGAGCGTTAGGGCCTGTATGCGGCGGGCGGTGACGGGACGCTGATGGACCGGGACTAGCGTATGGGTCCATCATCACCGACCAGGAGGCGCCAGATGGACGACTTGCCGAGAATCACGGACCGCGAACGGACCGCCGCCGAAATGCTGTCGCTGCTTCGGCAGATTCGGGACTTGCTTGCGGGATGCCTTGGACACGCCCGCGTTGGAACGGTGGATGCGGGAGCCATGAGGAGAGTGATCTCCGCGGTACCGGTGGCGGGATTCATCGTTCTGGTCGGATCCTGTGAACCAGATGGGCTGTCAGGGGTATGGACCGGCACTTTCCAGATAGAGGATTTCACCATGGACGTGTCCCTCGACTTGGCTGAATCCATCGGCAGTGTTACCGGTTCTGCGGTGTTACTGTTGGGACAGAGAAGGGCGACAGGTCCGGTCACGGGCACCTATCATGATCCCGATGTAGAGCTGAGATTCTCAGTGACATGGCTGGATTGGATCCCTCCCGAACGTATGGTCTACTCCGGTAAGCTGACGTCGGATGACAGGATATCCGGGCATCTGGTCTGGGGCAACCCACCGGTTTTCCCCCTGATCCTAGAAAGACGATGAGCGGCCGTCGGTGGTCGACAGCGGGTGGAACATTCGGGTGTTGAGCACTTTGCGTCCGGTGCAACTGATCTTGCTTGAGGACGAGGGCGTCAAGGTCGATATCACAATTCGGCCGAAGTACCGCGGCAAGCCATGATCGACGAGGGCCGTCGCGCGCTGGCCGCGCTCCACGCAGAGAATCCATGAGCCCGACGGCATGGGTCAGGTGTGGCTAACAGGCCCGCATTGGTTGGGTCGGTCGCTCACGAGCTCTGCCGCGACCCGACCCTGGTCGCATCAGCCGTCGCCGCTCCGTCCTTCTTGATGAGCGAGACGTTGCAGGTCTGAGCGGTCAGGCTCTTCCACGCGCCCGTGGCGGCGTCAATGATGACCGGAATGAGGCCACCGAGGATGTCCAGAATCACCCACCCGGTGCCTACCGAGGCGCGGAGTTCGCAGACTGCGTCTTCGTGCCCCTCCATGCGGAAGACGATCGTGTGGCCGCTATGGTTGCCGAGGTCGAGGGATAGCGGGGTGGTACCGCGCCTCACGTTGTCGATCAACACCTCGGCCCCAGCGGGGGTCGACCCCATGGCTACGGCTTGGTGTCGGCGTTGAACAGCGTGGCGCATCCGGTCACCGCCAGCAACGAAGCAGCGGAGAGAGTGGTGAGGACGAGCTTGGGGGTGGCCATAGGAGGGAATGCTCCTTCAGGGTAAGGGTTTTCCAACGTGCCGCGCACGGGATGGTCACCCCGGCGCGGTTCGCTTTCCTCCGGGAAGCTAAGGTATCGGTTGCCGATGCTCCAGCGGCCAGCCCTCGCCCTCAGCTCCATGCCCTCCCCTCCCGTCCCGCGTCCGCCTATCAACAGAACATGCTCCGAAAACCGGGCATTCCATTTGCTCCCGACAGCAGCTTGCGGTGGCAGCCGACTCCTGCGATGGTTTGCCGTGACGATCGGCTCTTCAGGTCTTTCAGTCTTATGAGGAGGGATAGGGAGACATGTTGGATGCCCCAAGATGCGGCGCGTCGAGCGGCAGGCTCGCCTGTGGGGTGGGTTTGGTGCTCGCGCTCTTGGCTTCCGCTTCCCTAATGGAGGCGCAGGAGGAGATTGTGATCCCGGACGATCCGGCCCCGCCGTGCGTGATCGAGTTTACGCCCTCTGGCCCCGAGCTGGGCAGACGGACGGCGGGGGTGTTGGACGACACTTGGCCATCCCAAGTGGCCGAGATCGAACTCCTGGACGAAGGGCGCATCGCAATGGCGGAGCCCATCTCCGACCGTTTTTTCGTGGCGTATCGGGACGGCTCGGGAGGCCGCTGGGTGGGGCGGGGAGGTGAGGGGCCAGGCGAATACAGCTTCGCCAAGTGGGTGAGGCCTGCGGGGGAGCGACTGCATGTGTTCGATCCGATACTCATGCGGCGAACAGTGCTCGACGCGACGACCCTTGAAGTGGTGCGTACCAACCCCTTGCCGATCCACTTCCACGCCGATGCGCTGGTTCTGAACGACTCCTCGTATGTGATCAACGGATCAATATTCACAAGGGACCACGTCGGGTACGTCCTCCACCTGTTCAACGGGGAGGGAGAAGTGGTCCGCTCGTTCGATGAGATACCCTTCGTGATGCCTGGGGAGGCGCCGATCCGGGGCGGTTTTCGCTGGCTCGCACCCGCTCGGGATGGTGGAGTTTGGTCGGCTTGGCAATCGGAATACCGGGTTGATCTATGGGACGCGACGTCAGCGACCCTGCGGCGCTCCCTGGTCCGGGATGCGCCTTGGTTCCCCGCTCACAACGGATGGGGACAGGACTGGCATCCGGACCGGCCCGATGATCCGGTGATCGCCGACATCATGGAGGACTCGGAGCAGCGATTGTGGGTATTCATTCTGGTAGCATCCGACCGATGGCCGGAGTGCTGGGTGAAGGAACCTCCGTCGGCGAACCCGATGGCTCCCGAGTATACGCCGCGTGCGGGGTGCCCACGCTTCGAGGAGCGGATCGAAGTGCTTGATCCCGAAGCCGGGCATGTGCTCGCGGCGCAAACGCTTCCGCTCGACTTCGCGTTGCATAGGCTGACAGCGGGAGAGGTGTTCGCGTTGGAACAAGACGACCTCGGCATTGTCAGGGTGAGGCAATGGCGGCCAACCCTGAGGCCGTTGAACGATTCACAAGGAGAGAGAAAATGTTGAAGACGAGGAGTTTCGCATGGATTCTCGCGGTTGCGGTCGTGTCGACCGTACTCGGTCCAAGCCGGGCCGAAGCGCAGGCATGCTTGATCTGCTCAGAAGTGAAGGTCGGGAACAGTCGCGGCCACATCGCGACTAATAACGACGCGCACGGCATCCATGCCAGACGTGGGGGACCCCACCCCGATAAAATGTGGCCCGGTAACTGCGACGAGAAGCACCCCATAGAGTGCGCACCGGAGGAGGGTGGCGGCCCTGGTCTGTACGCTCAATCCGGGGGGGTGCTGGATGCGGTGTTGGCGGCTGTGTCGGCGGGGGACGCGTTGGAAGCGTATCGGATCGTTCTTGGCCAACCAAAGGAATCGCCGGTCCACTTCGTGCCGGAGCGGACTGCCATCCAAGTTCGGGGATGCGGCGAGCATGTCATCGCGCACATTCCGTTGGCACATCTCGCGACAGCGGAGTTTCTGGCGGTAGTCGAGGCCGGACAGCGGACGCGGACGCGTTTGGCGCTTGGACCCCCCGGTCCGTCCACCTCGCGCCCGTAGAGCGTTACAAACGCTTGGAAAATCGGTAGTTGAGGTGTGGGAGGTGCTGGGTGGCCCGGGGGTTGCGGACTGGATTCGTACCCCCGGGCCGCCCGCCGTGCCCTCTGCTGGAGAGTAGTAGCGGCTAAGGGAGGGCCGGAGGGCCGGTTACTGGGCTTCTGCTACGGCCTCTGGGGGGCTGGTGAGGGCCGTGGGGAGCTCCTGGAGGACTCTGGAGCGTCATAGGGGCCGTATCGCGGCCCCGGGGGGCCGGGAGCGCCGTGAGTGGCGATTCAGCTGGGTGAGTCGCTCTTTCCCTGCTTCGACCTCGACCAATGGTGCTGGAGAGCACTACCCATTCCGCTCTGCGACGACCCTTCCCCGCTGTTCGCGAAGAGACCCAGGAGACCGAGAGAGTCATGAGCGACAAGGATGTGTGGGCAGCGACCCAACTGTCCAACCACCGAGAGCGGATCCGCGTACTGGAAGCTCAGGTCACGGCCCTCAACTGGATTCTGCACGCGGTGGTGAAGGACCTGCCGCCCAAGGCCTACGAGAATCTGATACCCCATCTTACCAAAGAGACCAAGCGCTTGAAGGGGTTGATGCCCGAGGCGGAGGAGGTGGACCGCAAAGGACTTGATGCGGGGCGCAACATCCTACTGAGTGCCCGGGACGCTGCTTTCTCGGTAGTCAAGGGGTGGACGGAGAAGCGTGACTAGGCTCAGGTCCACGCCTATCGAGCTGTACCCACACGACCGCGCTACCGGATCATGGGAGACCGTGCGGCGAGCCGAGACGGCAGCCGCCGGAGAGCGAGGGGGGTCGATTTCATCGTGAGAGCGGGTAAAGGAGAGGGGAAACACAGAGCCGAAACACACCCCTCTGATATTTACGGCAGTTGGCGTCGAATCTACTACGATAATATTCGTAGCACTTTGGTTCCTGGACTCGGCTGAGCCTGCGGGACGGCGACGGAGGCGTAGGGAGGAGTTTCGATGCTTGGTGTCGAGCGGGTTGAACGCGAGGATGGGGTGGTGATGGCGGGAGCTCGAGCCAGGTGAAGAGGTGTCGGTGGGCTGCTGTATGAGTGGCCCCGCCCCGTAGTTCTGAGGTGGGGGAGTTACCGAAAGTAATACCGGTCATTTGGGGTATTCTGATAACTCGAAGAAAGATAACGAGTTAGGGTATCATGTGGCCGGGAACGTCAGGTTTCCGATCATGTCATGCAACCCGAAGGCGTTCGGCTCGTACGACCCCACCGGCGCCGTTCCATCCCCCTGGCCGTCCGCGCAGCGGGGGAAGGTCAATCCGTACTCCTCGAACATCGCCAAGCCGTTCCTGTTGGTCCTGGCGAGCACCCGGTCGAATCCGTTCGCGTACCGGCACTGCTCCTCGGCACTCTCTCCCCAGTAGCGGGCGGTGCGCGTTCCCGCCCTGGCCGCGTACTCCCGCTGGGCTTCGTTCGGCAGGCTGTAGGAGAGCCCGGTCTCTTTCGACAGCCACTCCACGTACGCTCGCGCATCCCGCCAGCTGACCTCGGTCACGGGCTGACGCCCGCGCCCCCACCAGTCCGGCGGGCGGTAGCCGTCGCAGCCGCCGTCGCTCACGCACGCATCCCACTCCTCGAAGGTGACTTCGTAGACGCCGATGGCGAAGGGCGCGCGGACGGTGATCTCGCGCTGTGGCCCCTCGTCCCCCTCCCGTCCCTCCTCGGTCTCCGGCGATCCCATGAGGAAACTCCCGGCGGGAATCATCACCATTACGGGACAGTGCGGGCAGTCGCGGAACGCGTGGTCGGGGGGGGCGCGGCGCTCGGCGGGGCCCGGGCGGCTGCCGGCGCATCCGGAGGTCATCAGGACGGCGACGGCTGCGACCAGGAGTCGGGATGCCGGGACAGCCCCGGACGAAACGCCGGCGACTCCGCTCTTCATCGCTGCTACTCCAGTCTGTAGAACTCCTCCACCCTCGCCCGCAGCTCCCTCCAGCGCCCCTTCTCCAGCGGCATCGGCGGCAGTGCAGCGAGAAGGTCGCGCCCATACCGCTTCGTGAGCAAGCGGTCATCAAGGATGACGACGGCACCGCGGTCGGTGCGGGTGCGGATCAGCCGCCCCACGCCCTGCTTCAGCCGCATCGCGGCATCCGGGACCATGTAACCCCGGAACGAGTTCTCGCCACGCGCCTCCATGGCCTCGATCCGCGCCTCGGTCATGGGTTCGCTGGGGACCCGGAAGGGCAGCTTCTGGATGACCAGTGCGCGTAGCGGGCGGCCGGGCACGTCGACGCCCTCCCAGAAGGAGGCCGTGCCAAGAAGGACAGCCGCACCCGAGCGGGTGAAGTCGCGCAGGAGCGCGGACCGGTCGCCCTCGCCCTGGACGAAGAGAGGCCAGCGGCCTTCCGCGCCGCGATCGCGCAGATCGGCGGCCGCGGCACGGAGCGCGGCGTGCGAGGTGAAGAGGGCGAAGACGCCGCCGCCGGTGATTCCGGCGACATCGTCGATCACTCGTGCCACGGCCTGGTGGTGGGCTGCGGCTGCTTCGCGGATGCGGGCGCTCGGGAGGTCGGTGGGGATCGCGAGCAGGCTCTGGATGGAGTGGTCGAAGGGGGAATCGACGACGGACTCGGCGACGCGGAGGTCGGTGGCGCGGGGGTCGGCGAGGGATGCCGCGGCTGGCGAGGCTCGATCGGGGCCGGATGGCAGCCACGGTTGCCCGCCGGGGGCCGTACCGCCTCCAAGTCCCAGTCGCCCCCGCAGGTACCCGAAGTCCTTGTTGGCCGCGAGGGTGGCCGAGGTGAGGACCGCGGTCTCGGTATTGCCGAACAGGTGTGTGGCGAGGGTCGGCCCCAGTTCGACCGGAGCGGCCGCGAAGGCCAGGTTGGCGATGTGCCGAACCCCGGAGCGCCGCGCTTCGACCCAGCGCACCAGTTGCGAACCGTCAGGGGTGCCCGGCAGCAGGCAGAATCGGAGCGCGCGGTCGATGTTCTCCAGCCGGGACCTTGATCCCCGCAGGTCGAGGAGCCGGCCCTCGACGGCGTCCAGTACCTCCTCCTGTTGCTCCAGCTGCTCGGCGAGGGCGTCCAGTTCGCGTGCGAGGTCGCCAAGCGTGATGAGGACCCGCTCCAGCGCCTCGGCGACGGCGGGCTCGTCACAAGGTTCGGGGCCGCCGGGCTCTCCCTCCCTCGCAGGCCGCCCCAGCCGCAGGGGACCCC
>VXOC01000043.1:0-11357 GCA_009840215.1 Gemmatimonadota bacterium
GAGGAGGTGGGGGACGTGGTGGCGTTTCTGGTGTCCGAGCGGGCGAGCCTGATCACGGGCGCATGTATCGCGGTGGACGGGGCGCAGGGGAGGTCGCTGGTGTAGGCAGCCGGCGGCGAGGGTGAGGACAGCCCCGGCTCATGGCAAGACTCGCGCTCCATTCATCCGGTTGTTGGCAGCAAGTTGGCGATGGAGGTGTTTGCGGAGTCCAGGTGCGCGCCTGGGATGGCAAGATCGATGGGTTGGGCACCGATCTGGGTGGCCGAATCACCAGTCTGGACACCGAGCTGCGCAACAGGATCGACAACCTGGATACGCGGCTTGTCGGCAAGATCGACGACCTCAGCGAAGCGAACCACTTGGCACACAAGGGGATCAGGGACCGAATCGACGATGTCGCGCAGGAGCTTTCGGAGACGCGTCAGGATGTTGCGTTCCTGAAGGGGCGATTCGAGGTGAGTCCGGACGACCAATCCGCGTGACCATGCGAAGGGGGCCGCTGGCCGCAGACTGACCAGCGTCGGCGTCGGGGGGTCGGGATCCCATTGCAGTCTTGGCCCATCTTGACAACATTTGTTTACAGGCTCCGGCTGCGCTGGTTGGCCGGCCTGCCCGGCACTGGACCGTGGAGCGGGAGCCGGGCGCCGGACCCGCGACCCCACTCAAGGAGCGGACCGCAAGTCATGAAGAAGAGGAGCCGCGCACCGAGCCCGTTCGGAATCGCGGCGCTGGACCTGTTCGCGTCGGCCCTCGGCGCCTTCATCCTGATCGCGGTCGTCATCTTCCCGATGATCGGGGAGGTGGTGCCGGACATCCCGGCCCCGCCCGCTCCGACCATCATGGCGGTGCCAACGCCCGACTCGGTCGTGTGCCCGGTGTGCCCCACCTGCCCGGTCGTCGCGGCCGTTACGAAGCCGATCGACTGCCCGGTGTGCCCGACCTGCCCGGTTCCGGAACCGGTGCCGGAGACGATCTGTCCCGAAGTCGCGGTACCCGACCCGGTGGAGTGCCCAATCTGTCCCCCGGTGCCTGCCCCGGTCATATGCCCGGAGCCCGCCCCCGCGCCCATCCAGGTGAATGCCCCGCACTTCCGGTTTCCCCACCTCGACATCATCATCGCGCTGGACATCACCAACAGCATGGGCGGGCGGGTCGCCAGCCTCAAGGCGGAGGTCGAGCAACTCGCCGTCCTTCTGAACCGGATCTCGCCCAGCTTCGGCATCGGGATGGTGGCCTTCGGAGATCGCCGTTGGGAGAGCCCGTTGTTCCTGTTCCCGTTGCGGGAGCTCTCCGGGCCGGCCGCGAACCGCGCGGCGTTCCGCACGTTCGTGAACGGGCTCTCGGTGGGCATGGGAACCGGGCGCGGTACCAATCCCGACCAGCCCGAGGCCTTCTACGATGCGCTCGCGGCGGCTTCCCGCATGACCTGGCGCCCGCGATCCGAGCGAAGGGTCATCGTGATGGTGACCGACAACCCGGCGTACAGCGAGGAGATCGATCGATCGGTACAGGTCGCGACCGGCATCGGACGACCCGAAGGGCATCGGGTCTCCACGGTCTACGTCAAGACGGGGAGCGGGAACCAACCGGCCACGGAGGAGTTTCTTCGAAGTGTCGCCGAGGCAGGCAATGGCCAGTACGTGCGGGACGTCGGTGGCTCGCTGACGGTCAACCTGCTTCTGTCCCTGTTCTGACCGGCCTTGCCGACCCGGGCAGGCGCGGCCCGCTGTTTCGCAGGTCTGCGCCCTTGATCCGTGCGAGCCGCCGCCCGCAGCGGCCCCGCTACCGCGCGCCGGGACTCCGCTCCTCGTGGAGCCGGTTGGACAGGTTGCCGAGGCAGTACTGGCCGATCCTGTTCAGGGCGCCCTCCTCCTTCCCCTGCATGATGTGCATGGCGAACATCAGCACGGCCGATTGCAGGAGGGCGAGCAGGGTCGTGTAGAACGCGACCCCGAGGTCTCCCGTCACCTGCTCCATCATCTCGGGTCCGATCGATCCCTCCATGATGCTGGCCCCGGCGAACATGACTCCGGCAGTGCGCATCGCGAAGGCGATACCCAGTACGGTTCCGATGAAGCCGAGCGTCGGTATCAGCCAGATGACGTAGCGCAGCATGTTGTACCGCAGCTCGATTTCGTGCTGGTAGAGCTCGAGGGACACGTTGATCATCGAGTTGACCTGGTCCACAGACCCGCTGTTGCGAAACTGCAGCAGCGCGCCGGTCAGCAGGCGTTGCAACAAGTACCGCCTCTCCGGGTCGGACTCGACCGTCCGCTGGTAGATCGGGGTCAGGTCGCGTTTGCGCAGAATGGTCTCGTCGTCCTCGGGGAGCAGTCCGAGGTAGATCTGGTCGCCTTCACGGCGGCCGGTGAAGTGGCGCACCACCAGCTCTCCGGCGGCCACGCAGAAGGCGACCCACATCACGTTCTGGATGGTGAACGGGTAGGGGAAGATCCGGGTGTTCCTGTCGATCAGCAGCTCGGCGGCGACGCTGTCGTCACCGGCCGGGAACACGTACGACAGAGCCCCCACCAGGAGGAGCCCGACGAGCAGCGAGACGAAGAGGGTCACGGCCCGGAACGGTACCTGCTCCTCCCTCGCCGCAGGCCGCCGGGAGCTGCGCGCCGGCTCCGAAGACGCGCCCGTGTTGTCGCTCATTGACGCTCGCACGCGGGAAGGCGAACGCCGCCCAGTTGCGGATTGATGCCGGACTCGAAGCGCATCAGCGGTCTCGGTATGCATCCCGACAGGCGATTGTTGCTCAGCGTCAACCGCTTCAGGTTGGTCAGGTTGGCCAGCTCGGGAGGAATCTGCCCGGAAAGCTGGTTGCCGCTGAGGGCGAGGAGCTCGAGCCGCTGCAGGCTGCCGAGTTCCGGCGGTATCCGGCCGGCGATCCGGGTTCGGGACAGGCGAAGCCGCTTGAGGCTCGTCAGGTTCCCGAGTTCGGGCGGGATCATCCCGGTCAGGGGGTTGTTGTACAGGTGCAGATCCTCGAGGCTCGACAACGCACCCAGCTCGACCGGTATCTGGCCCGACAGCTGGTTGTCTTCGAGGAAGAGCCCCTTGAGTCTGCCTAGCGAGCCCAGCTCGGCCGGAATCGCGCCGGACAACCGGTTTCCACCCAGGCTGAGGAGCTCCAGCTCAGTCAGGCTCGCGAGCCGCGGGGGAATCCCGCCCCCCAGATTCCGTCCGTTGAGATCGAGTCCCACGACGTTCTCGTCGCGTGACCGCACACCCGTCCAGGACCGCCGGTTCAACCCGAGGCGCCAGTTCAGGTTGCCGGTGGTCCCGGCCAGGGCGCTCTTCGAAGCGAGCAGCAACTGGTCGTCGGTGAGCCGCTCTTCGGCTCGTCGCTGCGCTGCCTCCAGGGTTTCGGTTTGACGCCGCTCCGGGTCCGCCAAACGGGCGGCCGCGGTCCGGCGGGCCTCCTCCAGACGTTCCCGCTCCGCCTGGCGGGCTTCCTCTGCCAGGCGTTCCTGCTCCGCTCGGCGGGCCTCCTCTGCAAGGCGCTCCTCCTCCGCGAGCCGCTCTTCTTCCGCCAGACGGGCCTCCTCCGCGATTCGATCCATCTCGCGGCGCGCCTCTTCCGCCAGCCGCTCTTCCTCGGCCAAGCTGGCCTCCTCGGCGAGCCGGCGCTCCTCTTCACGCCGGGCGGAGTCGAGGCGGGCCCGTTCCGCCAGCCTTTCCTCCCTGGCGATCCGGCGTTCCTCGGCGAGCCGCTGCGTCTCGGCCTCCAGCTCGTCCCTGCGGCGCGCCTCCTCGGCCTCCGCCTCCGCCTGCCTGCCCGCCGCCAGCAGTTCCGCCAGGCTGGTGCG
This sequence comes from Gemmatimonadota bacterium, assembly GCA_009840215.1. GTDB lineage: Bacteria > Gemmatimonadota > Gemmatimonadetes > Longimicrobiales > Gaopeijiaceae > Bin94. The sequence continues at coordinate 3,816 of VXOC01000043.1, forward strand.
GTCCAGGTATCCGGTGGCCTCGATTCCACGGTCGGTCTGCCATTCGCGGATTCCCTGACGGGCTTCGGGTTCCAGCACGCCGTCGGCTTCCCCGGAGTAGCGGCCCTCGGCGGCCAATCCCAGTTCCACCAGCGCGAGGAGATCGGTGTCAAGGCCGAGCTCCGCCTCCTGGGCGGCGGCGAGCTGCTCAGGAGTGAGGGTCCGGTTCCGCGCGATCGAGACCATGGCGGCCGCTACCCCCACGACCATGATGACGCCGGCCGCATAGTGGAGACGACGACGGCCGGCCCCGGGGCGGTGCATCACCGGCTCCAGGCGAGACCGATCTCGGTGCGGCCCACGACGCGCCTGACGAACAGGTCCGGCCCGACCCGGGCGGGAGCCCCTCGCCGCGCCGGCGACGAGGTCACGCGCGAGATCGCCTCGATCTCGGACATCTTCCTCGAACCGAGCACCCAGTCGACCGCGCCCCAGACAGCGAGTACGCTGCCCACGCCGATGAACCACCGGTTCGCGGTTTCGGTCCGGTCCCGCCTGTGCACCGCGGACAGGTACTCCCACTCCGTATCGTAGTCCTCCCGCTCCGGAGCCCCCAGCCAGGGCACCCACTTCACCGTCACATAGGAGCCGCCCGCCATGATGGTGCCCCAGACGAACTTCCTCTTCCCCGACCCGCGCCTCGCACCGGCCTCCCCGTACTGCTCCTCCAGAGCCGGATCGGCCAGTGCGGGGAGTTCCCCTTCCATCGTTACCATGTCCCGGCTTCCCAGGACGTAGTCGGCGGCTCCCCAGGCGAGGAGGCCGACACCCGCCAGAGTGACGGCATTCCTGACGGTGCGCGCCGTGGAGTGCCTGTCAACCGCGGCCTGATGGGAGGCCGAGTCGGAATAGGCGTCCTCGTCCCCCGCCTCGAATACGACCCTGGTTGTGGCGATGGCGATGGCGGCCAGCGCCCCTCCCCAGAGCCATCGCTTCAGCCCCGACGACCGACGCGCTTTCGATCTCTCGTATTGCGCGTGGATGTCCGGGATTCCGGACCCCGCCATCGAGGGGTTCCCGCCGCCGGACACGGCTCCCACGACCTCCACCTCGGAGGCGAGGACATATCCGATCAGGTCGTCCTCGCCGGGCTGGCCGGGAATCGACACGATATGGTACGGACCGGATTCCCCGATCCAGTCCAGCGTCGCACCCGGGGCCAGATTGGCGATGACCGGGCTGGAATCGGACGGGTCGAGCCGGACAGCCGCGCCATCGCTGAGCGCCCTGATCTGTTGGGCCGAAGCGAGCCCGTGTCCGAGAGCGGGTGCCGAGCACGAGACTGCGATGATCATGACGGCAGTACCGACCAGGCCATGCTTGTGCCTGAATCTCGTCACTCGGATTCCCATGACCAAAGGTAACCGGGCCGACGCCCTCCGTGGGAGGTCTCCTACACGAACCTCACCAGCGTGACATCCAGCGACCGGGTCCGCCGCTCCACGCCCTTCCACTGCACGAGAATCGGGCTCTGGTAGGTCCCCCAGCCGATCTCACCCGTGCCGTCACCGCTGCGGTCCAGCACCGGGAGGCTGAAGGCGCGCTTCATGCGCAGGAAGTGCGACACCGGCAAAGCGACCGCCCTGTTCACCACCCGCTCGACCACCGAGTCGCGCAGCCGGACCCGGTCGAGAACCTGGTTGAGGACCTGGACCGCATCGAACTGCGCGAAGTTGATGGCCTTGGCCGGGATCGACCTGGGGTCGCGCAACGCATGCCGGACCTCCTTCCCCGTCTGAGCCATGAACCGGAACGGGTTCCGCAACGCCTCGCGCAGGTCGTAGTCCATGAGCAGCGGTTCGTACTCGTTGACCGTCAGCCCCGCGTCCTGCTCCTCGTCGGGAAGGGCGACATCGAAGCGGCCGAAGGAGACCTGGTGTTCCTCGACCATCTCCTCGAGCACCCCGATACATCCGAGGTCGGGGTCGCGCAGGTTCTGGGCATCGATGGGATGGGGCGACGACGGCACGCTGAGCCGCCTCCGCTCGACCTCCTCTTCGCCGTCGTAGGCGACCACCGTCGTGCGCCGCTGCCTGGTGCCTCCGACATGCACTCCGTCCAGTTCCACGAACCATACGGGTTCGCTGCCGTCCAGCTCGTAGGAGGCTGAATTCCGCAGTCCCGCGCCGATGAAGGTGAGGTGCGAGTCCGCGTTCAACGGTTCGCTGGCCTTCTGCTCCTCGGAGAGCTCGGTTCGCAGGTGCATCGAGTCGTGCACGTAGTCCGCCCCGGGGGGGAAGAGCTCCTGGAAGAGCTGGAGGTATCCCTCGATGCCGCGGCCGTCGTGTTCCAGAAGCTCGGCCAGACGCTGGTCCAGGAACCCCGCCGTCGTATGGTTGGAGATGTAGAACGACCGGGTATAGCGGGTGAATTCGTCGCCGAACTCCTCGAGGAGCTTCCCGCGCACATCGATCAAATCGACGCGGGTGGCCGGTTTGATCCGCAGCGTGGCGTGGAAGGGACCCTTGGCGGCTCGCGTGTGCCGGTCAATCAGAATCAACGTGCAGCCTTGTGGATTGTGGGCATCGCTGTTCGGTCGCAGTCCGGGGGCAACCCGCTCCGTGGCGCGGGTCTTCGCCGAGGAGGGCTGCCAGACTACGGTCTACCAATCTGGCAAGTTGCGGTGGAGACGCCAAGTAGGTGGTCGGCCGGGCGAACCCGGTTGCCGGCCTCGTTGCCGTTGGGCTGGACGCGGCGTTCCCAATCGGATCAACCCGTCAGCGCGCCGTACAGGACGGCCCGCAGCTTCGCGTGGTCGTCGACAGGCCGGAAGCTGCGCCGCTGGGTGAAGTAGACGACCACCATGCGCTCGGCCGGGTCGACCCAGAAGGTGGTATGGTAGGCTCCGCCCCAGCCGTAGTCTCCCACCGAGCCCGGCTGGCCCGCGGCGCCCAGGTCGAGACGGACCTGGAACCCCAGGCCGAAGCCGCTCGCGCCACCCATCAGGTCTCCGACGTGGTTGGACGTCATGAGCGCCACGGTCGCGGGCGACAGGATGCGGGCGTCGCCGAGGCCGCCGCCGTTCAGCATCATCTGCAGGAAGCGGGCGTAGTCGCGCGCGGTCGAAAGCAGGCCGGCACCGCCTGAGAAGCTCTTCCGGGGCCCGGTCACGTACTCTCCCTGGGTGTTCATCCCCGGGCCTTCGGGCGAGCGCATCAGGTCGCCCTCGCGGTTGTGGCCGTGCACGGCTGCCAGCCGATCCGCCTTGGCGGGCGGCAGAAAGAAGTGCGTGTCCCGCATGTCGAGGGGGTCGAACAGGCGCGAGCGGAGGAATTCGTCCAGCGTCTGTCCGGAGACCTCCTCGACCAGTGCCCCCAGGATGTCGGTGGCATAGCCGTAGACGAAGCGCTCGCCGGGATGCGCCTGGAAGGGAAGCGCCGCCATGCGGTCGACGGTGGCGCGCACGGGCTCGTCACGGTGCGCAAAGTACCACCCGGTGATGCCGGCCTCCCGCCAGCGATCGCCGCCGGGTCCGTAACCGTAGGAGATCCCGGCCGTGTGGGTGAGGAGGTCGCGGATGGTGACCGCCCGGTTGGCGGGGACCACGTCGTAGCCGCCGTCGTCGCGCGGGACCGCGACCGTGATGGAATCGAAGGCGGGGAGGTGCCGGGAGAGGGGGTCGCCGATCAGGAGCATGCCATCCTCCTGCAGCATCATCACGGCCACGCTCACGACCGCCTTGGTCTGCGACGCGATGCGGAAGATCGCGTCCGATGCGAGTGGCGTGCCCGCCTCGGCGTCGCTGTAGCCGACCGCCTTGTCGTAGACGACTGCGCCGTCGCGCAGGACCATGACCACCGCGCCGGGCAGGCTGCCGTCGGCGACGTAGTCTTCCAGAATCGCGCCCAGCCGCTCGAGCCGTTCCGGTGCGAAACCGGCGTCGGCGGGGTCGACGCGGGGGAGCTCCTGGGCGGGGGTCGCGAGTGGTGCGAGTGCGGTGGCCGCGAGGAGGAGGGCCGTGGTAGGCGGAATGATGGAGAGGCGGAGCGACCTCGTGACTCCGATGCCGGGGAGGCGCCGACTGGCCGCGCGCCGGCGCTTGACGGTGGACCCGGATCTGAACCACCGCGTGCTCCGGAATACCGGAGCCGATGGGCGATGCAACGAACCGGCGGCAGATGAGGCGAAACGGTGCATGGAAATGGGGCCGGGGCTGGAGGAGCGTCGGCGGCTAAGCTAGACTTGGCCGCCCCCTGTCACAATGAGCCCCCAACCCCAGGGAAACATGTCCATGCCGCACGCCGCTGATCTCGTCACTCAGCTGGAAACGTCCCACAAGTACATCAGGAGCACGATCGCGATCTTCGAGGAGGGGGACGCCGGATTCGCCCCCCAGCCCGAACTCTACACGGTAGCGGGACACATCGCGCACGCGGCTGACTCGGTCGAGTGGTTCGTGGAGGGGGCCTTTGGGAAGGGGTGGAACATGGACTTCGAGGGTCTGATCGCGGCGGCCAGGGCCGTCGAGACGCTCGAAGAGGCCAACGCGTGGCTCGACCGGGCCTTCGAGAAGGCGATCGGGACATTCAAGGCGGCCTCGGATGAGGATCTGGCCGCGCCGATTCCGGACGAGCGCATCATGGGGGGCGCGCCCCGCTCGGCCATTGTCGGGCCCATCGTGGATCATACTGCGCACCACCGCGGGGCGCTGACGGTGTACGCGCGGCTGTTGGGCAAGGTGCCCCGGATGATCTACGGGTGAGGGGCGCACGTCACCGCAACCTCACCCGCGAGGGATCGGCGGTCCAGAAAAGCTGGCCAGATTTTCTAGCCAGATTTACAGGAAAAGGTGCGCGAACACCGCGCAGACCGGGACCGTGATAACCGTCCGCAGCAGGAAGACCACGAAAAGGTCCAGCACACTGACGGGCAGCTTCGACTTGAGCAGGTACGCGCCCACCTCCGACATGTAGACCAGCTGCGTGACCGACGCGCAGGCGATCACGAAGCGGGTGACTTCGCTCTCGATCGACTGCCCGAGAATGACCGGCAGGAACTGATCGGCGAAGCCCACCAGGAGCGCGGGGGCCGCGGCGGCTGCGTCGGGGAGCTGCAACAGTTGGGCGAAGGGGACCAGCGGGTAGGACAGCCAGGTGAAGACGGGGGTGTGGTTGGCGACGGCGAGGGAGAAGGTCCCGATCACCATGACGAGTGGCAGCAGGCCGAACCATACGTCGAAGGTGGTGCGGAGGCCGTTCCGGGCCAGGGCAGGCGGGCCGGGTGCGTCCACCGCCCGTTGCGTGGCCAGTACCAGGCTGTGCGAAAGCAGGCCACGGTCGGGGGTGGGGTCCGGTCGGCCGGATCCGTTGGCCGCGAACCGGTCCGCCTTGCGCGACAGCGGCGGGACGCGCGGCATGATCACCGCCGCCGCCAGGCCGCTCGCGATCACCGCCCCGTACAGCAGGAGGAAATGCTCGCCCACGCCGGCGAAGTCGGCCACGACCTTCGCGAATGCGACCGACACGATCGAGAAGTTGAGTGCGATGACCAGGGCCTCCCGCTCGGTGTAGTGGCCGCGGTCGAACTGCTGGGTCGTGATCACGAGTCCGACGATCGACGAGCCGAACCACGATGCCGCCGCGTCCACCGCCGCGCGCCCGGGGAGGCGGAAGAGCGGCCGGAAGACGCGCCGCGCCATCGTGCCGATGAACTCCATGAGGCCGAAGTCGGTCAGGAACGGCAGCAGGAAGGACGCGAATACGAAGACGATCGCGATGACCGTCATGAGATCGTTCAGGATGACCCCGCCCGTGTCCACCGAGGTGATCCATTCGGGTCCCGCCTCGAAGAGGATCATGCAGGCGACGGCCGCGGCCAGGACGCGCACCGCGAGCAAGGTTCGGGACGTCGCGAAGACCGCGCCGATGCCGTCGGCGCTGCGTGACCAGGCGGGACGGGCCAGGGTGGCGACGGCCGAGACCGCCGCCGATATGCAGACGATGCGCACGACGTTCACGCGTAGCGAATCGCCCATCAGCGCCGTGGCCCAGTCGGTCAGGATCCCCAGTCCGATGTTGACGCCGTCGGCCGTGGGGTAGGGGACGAGAAAGATCGCCACGCCGAGGAGCGAGGGGAGGACGAAACGGAGGGTGCGCATGCGCGGCAAGGTAGGCGGATCGCCCCGCGCCTCGCCAGCCACCTCCAATCGTGCGAAATTTGCGGCGGTCCATGGAAAACCCGCGCGAATGCTGCGGGGGCTTCCCGTGGGCTGCCTGGCCGGGATGGACGGGACGGGGAATCTCTCACTGCTGCCACGGAGTCCGAACACCTTGATCTCTCTCGCGGGGAAGACGGCCATCGTGTCCGGCGCGGCGAGGGGGATCGGGGCCGCGTGCGCGCGCGCCTTCGCCGAGCACGGTGCGAATGTAGTGCTGGGGGATGTCCTCGATGACGCCTGCGCGGAGACCGCCCGGAGCATTGCGGCCGACACCGGCGCGGGCACCCTGGCCGTGCGCTGCGACGTGACGGATCAGGAGGACTGCGCTGCCCTGCTCGCCGCCTGCACGGACCGCTTCGGCGGCTGCGACATCCTCCTCAACAACGCCGGGATCATCGTTGCGGGATCGATCCTGGACGCCGCCGTCGAGGACTTCGACCGCGTGCTGGCGGTGAACCTGCGCGGTTCCTTCCTCCTCGGCCGGCTCGTTGCGCGGCACATGGTCGAACGGGGGACCAGGGGGTGCATCATCAACATGTCGTCCACCAACGCGGTCGTGACGATCCCCGAACAGCTCGCGTATGCGGCCTCGAAGGGCGGTGTCGCGCAGATGACGAAGGCGATGGCGATGGCACTGGCGCCGCACGACATCCGCGTCAACGCGATCGGCCCGGGGACGATCCTGACCGACATGCTGCAGGTGGTCATCGCCGACGACGAGGCGCGCCGCACGATCCTCTCGCGTACGCCGATGGGCCGGATCGGCGACCCGTCCGAGGTGGCGACCGTCGCGGTCTTCCTCGCGTCGGACTACGCGTCGTACATCACGGGTGACACGATCTACCCGGACGGGGGCCGGCTGTCGCTCAACTACACCGTGCCGCTGCGCGCCGATGCCGCCCGCGACCCGGAGGGCCATTGACATGCCCGTCCCCCGCAAACCCACCCGGGGAAGACCGGCCTCACGGACGCTCGGAGAATGACCGGGGGTGAAGGGTTGGACCGTGGGGCGGACGAGCCCACCGCCCGCCTCGCCATCGACATCGGCGGCACCTTCACCGATGTGGCCCTCGAGACCGGCGGCCACCTCGTAGCCACCAAGGTCCTCACCACCCACGCCGCCCCCGAGCGGGGCGTCCTCGACGGGGTCGCCAAGGTTCTCGACATGACCTCTGTCGCACCCTCCGCCGTGCGGCTCGTCATCCACGGGACCACCCTGGCGACCAACGCCATCATCGAGCGCAAGGGGGCGCGCACCGCGCTGATCGTCACCGAGGGGCACCGCGACGCCCTCGAGATGGCCCACGAGAACCGCTTCGAACAATACGACATCAGCGTCGACCGCC
>VXOC01000043.1:11457-16498 GCA_009840215.1 Gemmatimonadota bacterium
GCGTCGACCGCCGCGGCCGCGTCCTCATCCGCCTCGACGAGGACACCGTCCACGCCCTCCTGCCCGTCCTCGACGAGCACGGTGTCGAATCGGTCGCGGTCGGGCTCATCCACGGCTACGCCAATCCGGCCCACGAACGCCGCATCGGCGAAATCCTCGCCGCCGAACGCCCAGCCCTCGCCGTCACCCTGGCCACCGGCGTCTGCCCCGAGGTCCGCGAGTACGAGCGCCTCTCCACGGCGTGCGCCAACGCCTATGTCCAACCCCTCATGTCCCGCTACCTGAAGGGGCTCGCCGCCTCGCTGCGGGAGCGCGGCCTCGACTGCCCCTTCCTCCTCATGACCTCGGGCGGCGGCCTCACCACCCTCGACACCGCGGTCACGGCCCCGATCCGCCTCGTGGAATCGGGCCCGGCCGGAGGCGCGATCCTGGCCAGCCACCTGGCCCGCGTACTCGACCTGGGCGATGTGCTCTCCTTCGACATGGGCGGCACCACGGCCAAGCTCTGCCTGATCGACGGGGGCGAGCCGCTCCATTCGCGCACCTTCGAGGTGGCGCGCAGCTACCGCTTCAAGCAGGGCAGCGGCCTTCCCGTGCGGATCCCGGTCATCGAGATGGTCGAGATCGGAGCGGGGGGCGGGTCAATAGCGGGAGTGGACGACATGGAGCGCATCCATGTGGGGCCCGAGAGCGCGGGGTCGGAGCCGGGCCCGGCGGCGTACGGGCGGGGCGGGGAGGATCCCACCGTGACCGACGCCGACGTGGTGCTGGGACGGATCGACCCGGAGCTCTTCGCGGGGGGCGCGATCGGGCTGGACCGGGGACGCGCGGAAGCCGCGGTCGAGCGCCGGGTGGGGGCGAAGCTGGGTCTCGACGCCCGGGTGGCCGCGCTGGGGGTGAGCGAGATGGTGGACGAGAACATGTCCAACGCCGCCCGCACCCACGCCATCGAGTGGGGGAAGGGGCTGAGGGGCCGCACCGTGATCGCCTTCGGCGGATCGGCGCCGATCCACGCGGCCCGCCTGGCGGACAAGCTCGAGTTGGACCGGTTTCTCGTGCCGGGTGATGCGGGGGTGGGTTCGGCGGTGGGGTTCCTGCTCGCGCCGATCTCGTACGAGGTCGTCCAGAGCCGCTACATGCGTTTGTCGCGCTTCGATCCGGGGCTGGTGCGCGAGGTGCTGGCCGGGATGCGGGGGGAGGCGGTGGCGGTGGTGGGGCAGGGCGCTCCGGGCGCGGCCACCACCGAGCGGGCGCACGCCTACATGCGGTATGTGGGACAGGGTCACGAGATCGGGGTCGAGTTGCCGCGCGAGGTGGTGGTGGGGAAGGGGGGCACTGCGAAGACCAGGTCGGAAGCGAACTCTGAAGCGAACTCTGAAGTGAAGCCTGAAGGAGACTCGGACGCGGTCGCCGCGCTGCGGGCGGCCTTCGACCGGGCTTACAGGGCTGTCTACGGCCGCACGATTCCCGGGCTGGACGTGGAGGTGCTCAGCTGGACGCTGGTGGTGTCGGCTCCGGCGGGGGGCGCGGAAGCCTCTGGCGAACGTCCGGATTCCGTTGGCGGCCGGCCCCTGGCTCCAGCGGACTCGATGGCTGGCGCCGAAAGTCACCCCGGCGACCCCGGAGCTTCGACAGATGCCAACTCGCAGTTGACCCGGACCCCGCGCCCCCGTCCGACCGCCTGGGCCGAGCTGTACGAAGGGACCGAGGGAGGTCTCATCAGCGCCGCCGTCCACCACCGGCAGGATCTGAACACCGCCGACAACGTCACCGGCCCCGCCCTCATCACCGAGGAACAGACCACCACCGTGGTCCCCGACGGCTGGCACGCCACCGTCCTCCCCGGCGGCCACCTCCTCGCCCGACGAACCGAGCGCCCGGCAGCCCGCGCCGCCGTCTCGGCCCTCCAGGACCAGATCATGTGGAGCCGGCTGCTATCGGTCGTCGAGGAACAGGCCCGCACCCTGGTCCGCACCGCCTTCTCCACCCCGGTCCGCGAGGCGGGCGACCTCTCCGCCGGCGTCTTCGACCTCTCCGGCCGCATGCTGGCCCAGGCCGTCACGGGAACACCCGGGCACGTCAACGCAATGGCGGCTTCGGTCGGGTTCTTCCTCCGCGACCACCCCATCGAGACCCTGGTCGAAGGCGACGTCCTCGTCACCAACGACCCCTGGGAAGGCACCGGCCACCTCAACGACTTCACCGTCGTCACCCCCACCTTCCTCGACGGCCGCCCGGTCGCGCTCTTCGCCGCCACCAGCCACATCGCCGATGTGGGCGGGCGCGGCTTCGGCGCCGACGCGAACCAGGTCTTCGAGGAGGGCATCCGCATCCCCATCGGCCACCTAATCAGGGCCGGCCGCGTCGACGAGACGCTCATGCGCATGGTGCGCGCCAACGTACGCGAGCCCGACGTGGCCCAGGGCGACCTCTACTCGCTGGCGGCGTGCAACGAAACGGGCGGCGAGCGCCTCATCGCCATGATGAAGGAGTTCGGCCTGGATTCGCTCGACGGGCTGGCCGGGATGATCCTCACGGCCTCCCGCCGCGCCATGCTCGACCGCATCCGCGCCCTCAAGCCCGGCACCTACCGCCACAGCATGACCATCGACGGCTACGACCAGGACCTCGAACTGGTGTGCGCGCTCACGGTATCGCGCGACGGAATCCACATCGACTTCACCGGCACCTCCCCCATGTCGCCCTACGGGATCAACGTCCCCGAGACGTACACGCGGGCCTACGGCTCCTTCGGGGTGCGCTGCGTGGTCGGCTCGGAGGTGCCCAACAACGCAGGCTCGCTCGGCACGATCGAGGTCACTGCGCCGCCAGGCTGCCTCCTCAACGCGCCCCGGCCCGCGGCCGTCTCCGCGCGCCACTCGATCGGACAGATGCTCCCCGACGTGGTGCTCGGATGCCTCGGCCAGGCCATGCCGGCGGGGTCCGTCCCGGCGGAGGGTTCGTCGTGTCTCTGGAACCCGGTCTTCATGGGCGGGCCGGGACTGACGGGGACGTATCCCTATGGTGACTCGGAGGCGTTCGTGGTCAACCCGTTTCACACGGGGGGCACGGGGGCGCGCCCGGGAAAGGACGGGCTCAGCGCGACCTCGTTCCCGTCAGGGGTGCGCAGCACGCCGATCGAGATCACCGAGACGGTGGCGCCGCTCATCTTCTGGCGGAAGGAGTACATTCCGGATTCGGGCGGTCCGGGCGAGTACCGGGGGGGACTTGGCCAGGTCATGGAGGTATCGCATGCGGACGGCGCCCCCTTCGCCGTGTCGAAGATGTTCGAGCGGGTGCGCAACGCCGCGCGGGGAAGGGACGGGGGCGGGGCGGGGGCTCCAGGGAGGGTCTACGTGCCGGAGGCGGGGGAGATGCGGGTGAAGGGGAGGGAGGTGGTGCCGCCAGGGCACAGGATCGTTCTGGAGACGCCGGGGGGCGGGGGGCTGGGGAATCCGGGTGACCGCGACCCTGAAAGCGTGCGCGAGGACGTATTGGACCAGTATGTTACCGCTGAAGGTGCCGCTCATGACCATGACAGCCCGGAAACGCGGACAGGCAGCCGGGGAGCTGCCGGGGGCTGACAGCGAAAGGAGGAGGTTCATGAGATCCTTCAGGTTGCTTCTGGCCCCCCTGGTTCTCCTGCCATTGGCATGCGAATCCGATCTGCCCCCAACCGAAGACCCCGGGCAGTCCATCTTCACGATCGGCGGTCTGCGTCCGGCGAAGCTGATCCGGCCGCTGGAATATGTCCCCGGCACGCCGATCCCGATCCTGATCCTGTTGCACGGATACAACAGCCACTCGGGAGCCATCGATCGGTACTTCGGGGTATCGAGACGGGTCAACTACGATCAGTTCGCGGTGATCCTGCCGGAGGGCTCCAAGAACCCGAACGGGCAGCGGTTCTGGAACGCCACGGATTATTGTTGCGATTTCTGGAGCACCGAGCCCGACGATGTCGGCTATCTGAACAACCTCTTCGAGGAAGCGGGCCAATACGTGACCACCGACGGCGTGTATCTGCTCGGTCACTCGAACGGCGGCTTCATGGCTTACCGGATGGCCTGCGAATCGATGCCGGGGCTGAAAGGGATCGTGAGCCTGGCCGGCACGACGTTTTACGATCCGGATCGTTGCGAGGGGGCCAGGCCGGTTCCGGTATTGCACCTGCATGGCACGAGCGACGGCACCATCTGGTACGGGGGCGGGTACCGCGGATCGGGCGCCGGCAACATCCACTATCCCGGGGCCGCCCAGACCGTGGAGCGTCTGGCCGACCGCGCGGGATGCGATGTGGATGCCGCCGCAGAGCTCGAGTCGATCGATCTGGTTCTCAACCTGCCGGAGGCGGAGACGCACCCCACGCGCTACGAAGCCGGTTGCACCGGCGGGATCGGACTGGAGCTCTGGACCATCGAAGGCGGGTCGCACGCTCCCAACTTCGACTCGATTGAATTCGGCCGGGTATTGTTGAGCTGGCTGTTCAACTGACCAGCGGTCGGTGGACGACATCCCGTACATGCCGCGGGCCCGCCTGGCACTGCGCCCTCGGCTCTTGATCGGCCGCCTGCAGCCCGCGCAGATTCCACCATGGCCATAAACCTGGCGGACGACGCCGTCCACGCGCTGAACCGTGCCGCCGCCGCTGCCGCGCGGAATGGTGGCGAGGCAATCGCCCCGCTCGACATCCTTGCAGGGACGATCTCGCAGGGCGACACGGTCCTCCTCGCAATCCTCGAGCAACTCGGCCTCGACCCTGCGACGCTCCCCCGCCCGATGCGCGACGTGCCGGAGACCTACGAGGGCCACCTTCCGTTCACGCCTCCGGCTCACGAGGTGCTTGCCGCGGCCCTGGAGGCGGCATCCGGGTCGGAGGAGGGCGCGATCACCAGCGCCCACCTGCTGCTGGGCGTCGCCCAGGTGAATGGCCCGAGGTCTTCCGACGCGCTGGGCCGGTGGGGACTGAACACCAGCGCGCTTGCGGCCGCCCTGGTCGCGCGTCCCGAGAAGGAGGAGGCCGGGGACGACGACCCGGTAC
>VXOC01000064.1 GCA_009840215.1 Gemmatimonadota bacterium
CGTATTATCGTAGGCAGGGGCAGATGTGTTTAAGAGAGTGGGACGGGGATGATCTGTCATCGGTTCAAGGGCGGGATCGGGACGTCGTCGCGGGAGGTGGAGGTGCGTGGGGACGACTACGTGGTGGGCGTGCTCGTGCAGTGCAACTATGGGAGTCGGGAGCTGTTGCGGGTGGCCGGGGTGCCGGTGGGGCGAGAGATCGCGGACCTGATGCCTGGGCGTGAGGGGGAGGGGACGGCTGTGGAGGCCTCGCGCGCTGGGACAGCCGGTGGGGGCGGCCGCGAGGGGTCGATCATCGTGGTGGTGGCCACCGACGCTCCGGTGATGCCGCACCAGCTGGAACGGATGGCCCGGAGGGTGTCGATGGGGATGGCCCGCATCGGGAGTATCTCGTCGAACAGCTCGGGGGACATCTTCGTGGCCTTCTCGACGGCGAATCAGAGGGCTGCGTCGGAACCGGGGACATCCACCAATGCCCGGGTGATGGCCAATGGACTGCTGACGCCGCTCTTCGCAGCCACGGTCGAGGCCACCGAGGAGGCTATCATCAACGCCCTTGTGGCAGCCGAAACGATGACCGGGGCGAACGGCGTGACGGTGCATGCGCTGCCGCATGACCGGTTGCGGGAGGTGCTGCGGAAATACAATCGGCTGGAGGGGTGAGGGGAACCCTCACGTAACGTCAGGGTCAAGCCGGTTGAATCCAAATGCAATGCGGTACAGGTCCGGCGCGCTATTGAGTATTTTCACTCAGCGATTATCTTTGCTCGCATGAATGCCTTCCGTCGTGCCCATGTTCACCGCCTTGTGAAGCTCCTCACAGAGAGCGGGCGGCGACGCCTCATAGCTATCACCGGCCCCCGCCAGACGGGCAAGACGACGATTGCCCGTCAGGCGCTGGCGGCACTGGAATCGTCAGGAATCGCCTGGCGATATGTGGCTGTGGACGCCCCTCCGGGTACGGGTCCGGAACTGCAACCCGGCGACACCCAGTCGTGGCCCGAGTTTCGGGAACCCTCGCGCGCAGGGGGTGACGTGTTCTTCGGTCAGCGAGATGCTCGCTGGCTGGCTGGAATGTGGGAGCAAGCGCGCTACGCTGCCGAACGGTCGCCAGGCGGGGCCGTCCTCGTGTTGGACGAGATCCAGGACGTACCCGATTGGTCCCGAACGGTGAAGGGTCTCTGGGACCAGGACCAGGCGACCGGCTGTCCACTCCGCGTGGTCGTCATGGGATCCGCGCCGCTCCAGTTGCTGGTCGGTCTGGGGGAACGGCTGGTCGGCAGGTTCCTGCCGTTTCCGGTCAGCCACTGGTCTCTGGCCGAGATGGTGCGCGCCTTCGATTGCAGCATGGATCAGTATCTCTTCTTTGGCGGGTATCCTGCGGGAGCGGAAAGATGGAACGACGAGGACGATTGGCGGAGCTACATAGAGGATGGAATCGTCCAACGCAACGTCGAGAGGGACATCCTCTCCCTGACCCGGGTCGACAAGCCAGCGCTTCTTTCCAGCCTGCTCGAACTGGGTTCCTCCTATTCCGGCCAAATCCTGTCCTATAACAAGATGCTCGGACAGCTCCAGGACGCCGGTAACACGACCACGTTGGCGCGCTACCTCACGCTCCTCAGTGGCGCGGGGTTGCTGACCGGGCTCAGCCGGTACAGCCCGAAAACTCACCGCCGACGAGCCTCCAGCCCCAAGCTCAACGTGCTGAATACGGCGCTCATGACGGCTTCGTCGGGATATACGTTCCAAGAGGCGAGGGCCGACCGCTCCTTCTGGGGCCGGATTGTTGAGAGTGCGGTGGGTGCCCATCTCCACAATACCAGCACGCCGGGAGTGAAGCTCTACTACTGGCGCCGCAACGGCCTGGAAGTGGACTTCGTGCTCGCACGCGGGCCGCGCCTGACGGCGATAGAAGTAAAGACCGGCCGGCGGCGCGGAGCCGTGAGCGGAATGGAGGAGTTCACGAGGCGATTCAAGCCCACCCGCACGGAGGTGGTGGGCACGGGTGGCGTGGCGCTTCACGAGTTCCTGTCCGAACCCGCCAGCTACTGGCTCGAGAAGGAACGATGACGACGCTTCGGGTGCCCCGGCGGGTTCACGCGGTGAGCCTTGAGCCGGGCCCGGCCGCCCCCAATGAAGCCTCGTCCGCGGAGCCCAGTTGGTTGAAGGACCACCGGGACGCGCCGGCGTATGTGCTGCTCGGCGAGCCCGGATCCGGAAAGACCACGGCTTTCGAAATGGAAGCCGATGCCGATCCGGACGTCAGCGAGCTGGTGAGCGCCAGGGATTTCGCTGAGCTGGACGTCGCAAGCCACCCCGAGTGGCGCGGGAAGATTCTCTTTATCGACGGGCTCGACGAGATGCGAACGGCATCCGGAAACTGGCGCAGACCGCTCGACTCCATTCGGAATCGTCTGGAGCGTCTCGGTCACCCTCGTTTCCGTCTCTCGTGCAGGACTGGTGAGTGGTTGGGTGAGGATGATGCCGGTGCCCTCAGACGGCTCGGCGCGTACCGTGAAACGGTCGTGCTCCAATTGGATCCGCTGGACGAAGCGGAGGTCCGCGCGCTTCTGGAAGACCGCGTAGGGCCGGCCCGGGCCAGCGAGCTCATGGGCTACGCGCATGAGTATGGCCTATACGGGGTTCTCCAGCACCCGCTCAGTGTCGAGTTGCTGTTGGAAGCCGGAATGGACACCGATCCGATTTCCGGGCGCCGAGGCCTGTTCGAATCGGCCTGCGAGTCGATGAGCCGGGAGCGCAACCCGGCCCATCGCGCCGCTGCGCGGGGGGCGACTCGTCCCTCCGAGGGGTCGCTGCTGCATGCGAGCGGCCGGCTCTGTGCCCTGAGCCTCCTGACGGATTCTCTCGGATGGGCGGTTGATCCGGTGGAACCGACCCCTGACTACCCGTCGATTCGAGAAATCGAGAATGCCGATCCCGGCATAGCCGCCGAAGAATTGGACCACGCGCTCCGCACTCGACTCTTTGCCATGACTCCATCCGGCTGTTTCCAACCGATTCACCGGCAGGTCGCGGAGTTCCTTGGCGGCCGATTCCTGGGAGGGCAGGTGGAAGGCCGCAAGGTCTCGCCGGCCCGGCTGCGCGCGCTCATGGGGGGGCACGACGGTGCGCCTGCGCCATCGCTACGCGGCCTGGCGGCATGGATCGCGGTCCATAGTCCGGCAGCTCGCCCTTCTCTGATCCGTGACGATCCGGTTGGCGTGGCCATCTACGGGGACCCTTCGGAGTTCTCGCGCGAGGATCAGCGGCAGCTTCTGGCGAACCTGCGCGTGCGAGCCCGGGAGATAGACATTTGGCATTGGCCGCCTTCCGCGCTTCCGTCGCTGGCCGCGCCGGGAGCCCTTCCGGTTGTGCGGGACATGATCTCCGCCCCGGAGCGGGACGACGCGACACAGTCGCTCGCAAGCCTGGCGTTGCGTGCCTTGGCCCACACGGAGGGTTCGTCCATTCCCCGGGAGCTCCAGCCTCCGTTGCTCGGGGTTGTACGCGATTCGCGCTGGTGGCCAGGGACCCGGGCAGCAGCCATGAAGGCGTGGATCGGAAGCTCATCCGCCGATGGGCGTTCCATCGATGAAGCCCTCAAGCTCCTGAAGGAGATCGAGGAAGACGCATTGGATGACCCGAGGGGAAGCCTGACCGGGCTGCTGCTAGGCTTGCTGTATCCGGGACACGTCACCCCGGAGAAGCTCTGGGACTATGCGCGGCCGGTCGCACCCGACCCCATTGGCAGCGGCCACCTGGAGTTCTGGCCGAACGAGCTGCCCCGACGATCCGAAGAGGAAGGCTGCCTGGCGGAGGTTCTCGACAGCCTGTGCCGGTGGTTGGACGGACGGCCGCACGGCATTGACGACTCCTGCACTCGCGACGGCGTTGCAGGGATACTCGCTCACGCCCTCGAACAGCACGGCGACGACATCGAAACCGAGCGGTTGTACGCCTGGCTTGCGGCAGTCCTGCCCTTGATGCCGAGCGAGTGTGATCTCGAACTGTCAACGCTGGTTGGACGTCATCTTGGTGTGGACAGGCCAGAGGTGGACATCAGGCCCAAGGTCGACGCCTGGCTCAGAGACCGGCCATCGACGCAGAAAGCACTTATGCTGGAGATCGTTTGCCGCCAGGATGACGATGACATCATCCTCGGTCCGGCGGATCCACTCCGGCCCGCCGGTTCGCTGACCCTGGACGATGTACTCACTGACGCTCCGGCTGCGGACTTCGCGCCCTGGTTCCTGGAACAAGCAGTTTTGTTGTCGGAATCCCGTCCGTGGCTCGCGTGTCACATGCTGCGCCGGACCGGCGTCGGTACGGCCGATGCCCTCACCGTCGACGAGGTCCGCTCCCGCGTTTCCGGGCACCCGGCGCTCGAAGAGTGCCTTCAATCGCTGTTTGCGCCGGTCCCGCAGCCCAACCGGCAACACCCCCTCGCCCTGGAGCGGGCGCGCAAACGGAAGGAATGGATTGATTGGGTGCGGCGGCAAGCCGGCGCACTGGCGCGCGGCGAAGGTCCGCCGAATCTGTACCATGACGTTGCAAGTGCCTATCTGGGAGTCAACAGGTCGGTGCGCGGCGACACGCCAGGGGAGCGGGTCCGCAGTCTCTTCCTTGGCGACGATGAGTTGTCGTGCGTCGCGCTGGACGGCCTCCGGCGGGTGCCTCGTCGCACCGATCTCCCAACTCTGGACGAGCTGGTCCGGCTTGATGAGGACGGGAGGATCTCCTATTTCATCCTGCCGCTGCTGGCGGCTCTCGAGGAAGAGGAGCGGATAGCCGACGAACACCGCGCCCGCCCGGAGGGAGAGACGTTGCGACGTGCGCTCGGCTCGTTGTTCCTCGCCAAGGGGCGTGACATTCCCGACCCGGTGTGGTATCGGCGGGCGCTACTAACCAACGCCGAGGAAGTCGCCGACGCGTTCGTCAAGGTGTACGGGTCGCGAATTCGCCGGTCCTCGGGTGTAGACAAACACTTGCACGCTTTGACTCGTGCCGGATCGCATGCGGAAGTGGCCCGGCTGGCTCTGCCCCGACTGTTGATGTCCTTTCCCGCCAAGGCGACGGCCGAACAGGTATTCCATCTGGACTACCTGATTCCAGCGGCGCTGGAGCATGTGCACCCGGACGACTTGGCATCAATCGTTCACCGGAAACTCGCAACGGCCAGCTTGCGCATCGGGCACCGCATACGGTGGTTGGCGACTGGAATGTTCCTTGGCGACCCGCTGTTGGGGCAACAACTGGACCACTTCCTTTCGGGCGGATCGGATAGCCGGGCACGCGAGTTAGCAGCCTTTCTCAAGGCTCGGACGGTCTCGAAGCGCGTCCGGTCTCTGCCTGGCCGGTCGTTGGCGATGCTTGTCAGGAGGCTCGGCGGCTACCACAGCCCGGTTTCCGGAGGAGTTCCCGGGTACATGTCTTTCGAAGTGGACGAATCACTCCAGACCGACGGCCTGATCCGCACGGCTCTCGACGCGCTCTCGTACCGTTACACCCCGGAGGCCACGGAACTGCTTCATGCCCTGCTTGACGACGAAGATCTCGCCGCTTGGCGGGAGCCGATTGCAGAAGCACTCGACGCCCAGAGGGTCGTCCGGCGCGACGCGGAGTTCGTGCCGCCGACGATTCAGGATGTGTTGAGCGTGCTGAATGACGGTCGACCGGCCAGCGCGGCGGACCTGGCCGCGCTGACAGTGGACAGGATCCGGGGGATCGGCGCGCAGATGCGGGACATGGACGCCGATGAGTGGCGGGACTTCTGGAACGAAGGAGAGTGGGGGAAGCCCAGGACGCCCAAGATTGAACCGTCCTGCGAGCTGGCGCTACTCCGCAGGTTGCGCCGTCAAATGCCGGAACGGGTGCGAGTGGAAACGGAGGTAAGGCATGCCGGGGGAACGCGTGCCGACTTGCAGGTCTCCTTCGGTGATTTCGCCGTTCCCGTCGAGACAAAACTGAGCTCGAGCCGCGACCTGTGGACAGCTGCCATGGCTCAGTTGATACCCCGCTACGCTCGCGACCCGAGGTCGGACGGCTACGGAATCTACGTCGTGTTTTGGCACGGCCCGGAATACGCGAAACGCCCAACACCGACGGGGACGCCGCCGCGAACTCCAGGCGAGCTACAGGATCGGTTGACGCAACAGTTGCCGTCCGAGGCTCAACCGAAGGTCTCGGTGATTGTGCTGAACGTAAGTCCGCCGTAAAGGGCCTCGCGGGAGCGCTGCCCCCCCCTCACCGCCTCCTCACCGGCGCCACCACCGGCTCCTCCGCCTCCGGCCTGAGCCCCTCCACGTACACGCGGTCATACAACGCCGGCAACCGCACCGTAACCATCTCGTTCACCCGCGGGATCAGCGGCGGCACCTCCTCCCACGAACGGTCGATCTGCCACAGCTGGTCCGCGGTCGGCGGCGTGGTCGAGCGCTGCATGGACCCCCACGCGAACGCACCACCCGTAACATCCCCCAACTCCTCCTCCAGCTCTTCCAACGCCTCGCGAAACGCCTCGATCTCCTCGGCCAAGTCCTCCGGCACTTCCTCCGTGAGGCTCTGCACCTGCCTCTCGATCCGGTCCAGCTGCTCCCCGATGGAACCGAGGCGCTCCTGGATCGCCTGCACGGTGCCCGACAGCCGGTACGAATCCATCATGACCGCCTGACGCGCCTCGAGGTCGCTGCGAGACATGGAGACGCGCGGATCCAGCCACACCTCGACGGTGGTCTCCAGCGTGTCCGCCCCGGTGGCCAGCACGACGCTGTACTCTCCCGGCAGCACGCGGGGTCCCGGATTCATCGGCTCCCCGTCGGGGCCGTCCTCGACCAGGCTCAGGTTCCAGATCATCTCGTTGAGCCCCGCCCCGGTGCCGCCATCGAGTTCACGCAACGTCGTGCCGTCGCGATCGCGGACGATCAGCTTCACGCTGTCGGCGTCGGCACCCAGGTGATAGCGGATCCGGGCCCCGGCGGGCGGGTTCGGCGCCACGTAGATCCCCGGCGTCCACCCCTGCGGGAAGTAGGCGTTGTATGAGAGAGCGCGGCGCATGGAGAACAGGTGGGCTGCGGCCGCCATCACCTCGCTGGACAGCTCGGCGAGCGGCGCGATGTCGTCCATGATCCAGATGCCGAGACCGTGCGTGCCGACGACGAGGTCGTTGTCGCGCGGGTGCACCACGATGTCATCGACGGACACGGTGGGAAGGCCGTTCCCGAGGTCGTGCCACCCGGCGCCCCCGTCGATCGAGAAGTGGACGCCGACCTCGCTGCCCGCGAATAGCAGGTTGTGGGCCGTCGGGTGCTGGGCCAGCGCGTTCAGCGAGGTATTCGGCAGCCCGTCGGTGATCCGCTCCCAGCTTGCGCCGAAGTCGTCGCTGGCGAAGATGTAGGGGTGGAAATCGGCGCTCCGGTGACCGTCCAAGACCGCGAACACCCCACCCGCCGCTCCGTTCGACGCCACGATCCGGGTGACGTAGGTGTAGGGGGGCACGTCAATGTTGCCGGTGACGTCCGTCCAGCTCGCGCCCCCGTCCCGGGTCACGTGCACGCGTCCGTCGTCGCTGCCGGTGTAGAGGACCGCAGGGTCGTGCGGCGATTCGGCGAGCGCGGTCAGGTTGCCGTAGGTGGACTGGCCGTCGTTGCGCGACATCTGCGGCTGGTCGCCGGCCACACCCATCAGCGTGAGCGTGTCGCGGTCGATGTTCCAGGTCAGGTCGGCGCTGATTTCCTCCCAGCTCTGTCCAAGGTCGGGGGACCGGAAGAGGATGTTCGACCCCGCGTACACGACCTGGTCGTCGTGCGACGAGAGCAGGATCGGCGTGTTCCAGTTCCAGCGCAGCGTCCGCTCTTCCTCCTCGTCGGTCGGCCGGACCTGCGGCCGAATGGTGACTCGCTCGCGGGTCTTGCGGTTGACCCTGGCGATGAACCCGCCCTGCGACTCCGCGATCATGATGTCCGGGTTGGCCGGGTGCATGACGGTGAAGAACCCGTCGCCCCCGCCCACGTTGTACCAGTCGCGGGTGCGGATCCCCTGGTTCGACCAGGTGTCGGACGGCGCGCACCAGGAGCCGTTGTCCTGCAGCCCGCCACAGACGTGGTAGGGCTCCTGCATGTCGACCCCGATCTCGTAGAACTGCGCAATGGGCAGGTTGCGCAGCTGGTACCAGTTGTCGGAGCGGTCCCAGCTCACCGAGACCCCGCCGTCTCCCGCGAGGATCAGGTGCTCCGAGTTGGCCGGGTTGATCCAGAGCGTGTGGTGGTCCAGGTGCACGGTGGAGGCGGCGTCGGGGGTGAAGTTGTTCCCACCGTCCGAGGACCGGTAGAGCACGGAGCCGCCCAGGTAGACGCGCTCCGGGTCGTTGGGATCGACCCAGATCTGGCTGTAGTACATGGGCCGGTTGTTGGTGGTGCTGATGTGCTCCCAGCTCTCGCCGCGGTCCGTGGATCGGTAGACGCCGTTCTCCCCGCCTCCCTGTCCGAAGCCCTGCCCGGGCCCGCGCGCGTCGGCCTCCACCAGAGCGAAGACGAGATTGCCGTCGCCGCGGTAGATGGCGAGCCCAATCCGTCCCTTGTCACCCTCCGGCAGACCATCGGTCAGCTCGGTCCAGGTGTCGCCGCCGTCGATGGTGCGGTAGATCCCGCTCCCCGGACCACCGCCGTTGAACCCCCACGCTCGCCGGCGGCGCTGGTACATGGCCGCGAAGATCGTCTTCGGGTCGGCCATGTCCATGGCGAGATCGACCGCGCCGGTGTCTTCGTCGACGAAGAGGACGAGTTCCCAGTTCTCGCCCCCGTCGGTGGTGCGGTAGACGCCCCGCTCCGGGTTCGGTCCCCACAGGTGCCCGACCGCCGCGACGTAGGCCACGTCCGGGTCGCGCGGATGCACCTGGATCCGCCCGATGTGATGGGTGTTCTCCAGCCCCAGGTGCGTCCAGGTGCGCCCCGCATCGGTCGAGCGGTAGACCCCGTTGCCCCACGGAGAGCTCTGCCGGTTGTTGGGCTCGCCGGTGCCGACCCACACCACGTTCGGGTTGGACGGCGCGACGGCCACGGCGCCGACCGAGGCGGTCGATTCGTCCCTGAAGACGTGGGTGAAGGTGATCCCCGCGTTCTCGGTCTTCCACACCCCGCCGCTCGCGACGCCGACGTAGAAGGTGCTGGGATCGGATTCGACCACCGCCAGCTCCGAGACGCGCCCGCCCATGATGGTGGGGCCGATGGTGCGGAAACGGAGGGCGCTGGTGGCGCGCGCGATGGGGTCGTCGGGGTCCTCCTGGGCCGCCAGAGGGCCGGCGGCAGCGAGGGGGACGACGAGGATCGCGGCCGCGAGGGCGGCGAGGACTGAACCTCCGCGTCGGCATTCACGAACCAGCCGGGGGATGACGAGGCTCGCGGCCGACAGGGCGGCGAGGGCAGGCGGCGGCGAAGTTGAAGTCAACACTGGACGGTACACGGGGAGTCTCCAGGACAGGGAGGTTCGGGTTGTCCCGATCGCGAACGACCGGCATCATGCGTTGGCACAGGGCGATACAATAGGCGTTTCGGCCCCCTGACACACCACCGAATCGGAGAATGGACGGCATGGCGACGCGGCGCGAATTCATCGGCAGAGCAGGAACCGTCGCAGGCGCGGCGGCATTCGGGCTGGCCGGCTACCCGGATGGGGCCGGGACCTTGCCGGCCATCGATCCCGAACCGGCCGGCCGGGACCGGCGGACCAACCAGCCCGGCCTCAGCATCCTCATCCTGGGCGGCACGGGCTTCATCGGCCCCCACGTCGTCCGCCACGCCCTGGCACGCGGCCACGAAATCACCCTCTTCAACCGCGGGCGCACCAACACCCACCTCTTCCCCGAAGTGGAGAAGCTCGTCGGCGACCGCAACGACGACGTGGCCGCGCTGGAGGGCCGCCGCTGGGACGCGGTCATCGACAACTCGGGCTACACGCCGGATCAGGTCCGCCTCTCGGTCGACGTGCTCAGGGACGCGACCGCCCAGTACCTCTTCACCTCGACGCGCGCGGTCTACACCGACTACACCGCGCCCGTCATGAACGAGGATGCGCCTGTCGGCCCGAAGGATCTGCCCGAGAGCGAGTGGCGGGGTTACGGCCCGAACAAGGTTTTGGCCGAGCGGGTGGTGGAAGGGGGATTCGGGACGCGCACCCTCATCGTGCGGCCCCCAGTGATCGTGGGCCCGGGCGACCGCAGCGACCGCTTCACCTACTGGCCCGACCGGATCGACGCCGGCGGCGAAGTGCTGGTCCAGGGCGACCCCACCGACCCGGTCCAGTTCATCGACGTGCGGGACCTGTCGGAGTTCTATGTGCACCTGCTCGAGCAGCAGACCGCGGGCGTCTTGAACAGCGTCGGCCCGGGCGCGCCTCTGTCGTCGGCGGAACTGGTGTACGGGATCCGCGCCATCACCGCCACGCCGGTGTCGTTCACCTGGGTGGACTGGGACTTTCTGGCCGAGCGCGGGCAGATGCCGCAGCAGCAGCTTGCGTTCTGGCAGCCGCCGCGGGGGCGGTACCTCAACTATGGGCGCATGGACAGCAGCCGGGGGATCGCCGCGGGGCTGCGGTTTCGTCCGCTGGCTGTGATCGCGAAGGACACGCTGGACTGGCATCGCAGCCGTGAAGTGGGGGGTGAGTACCGGCTGCGCACCGGGCTGAACCGGGCGACCGAAGCCGAGTTGCTGGCCGCGTGGAGGGAGAATTGATATATGAAACGATATGAAATAATCAGATTGATATCGAATCATATATCAAGAGTCACATTTCATGCAGCGTCGGCCACCAAGGCTGCGCGGTCACGGGCCGGGCTCGTCCTCGTCATCCTTGCCGCCGCGCTGCCAGGCGCCTGCAGCTCGGACTCCGATCCTGATCCCGGCGATTCGTCCGCTGAAGCGGTCACCACGACGATCGACACCATCGACGGCATCATCCGGGTGACCAACGCCGGAACTCCGCCCCAGTGGCAGCTGACACAAGTCGCATCAATCGGGCCGAAGTCGCTGAGCGAGACAGGCTCCCCCGACGAGTTCGGCCGAGTATACGACGTGGCCCTGGGGCCCGACGAGTCCGTGTACGTGGCGGACGAAATGAACCATGAGGTCCGCGTCTTCGGCGTGGACGGCGTGCACCGGTTCAGCTTCGGGCGGCAGGGCGAGGGGCCAGGCGAATTCGGGCGATTGTACTCGGTGGCGTGGCTGGGAGGCAGACTGCTGACCCTGGACGCCCTCCTGGGTCGAATCAGCGAGTTCTCGGCAGAGGGCGAGTACCTCGGCCAACGGCGAGTTCGAGGTGCCATGGGCGGCCCACCAGGGTGGGTCCGTTTCTACCCGGTCGGTGCTGACGAGGCCTATCGCGTCACCCCGGCAGTCGACCCGATACCCGGAAGGTGGTGGGAGTTCATCGGCCTCGATAGCCGGGGTGAAACGGGAGATACCCTTTCGCTGCTGGCGGGATCGAGCGCGGTCACGATCGATTGCGCGCACGGAGAGCGCATCAGCTTCTTCGAGATCCCCTTTGGCGCGAAGCTGGTGCAGCGTCCCGGCCCCGGCGGCATGCTGTATTCGGCTTCGACCGGCGCCTATCGTATCGCGCTCACGGACGCGGGCGACGACACCGTCCGGGTCATCGAACGTTCGCTGTCCCCCGAGCCCATCTCCGACGACGAATGGGGAGAGGGCAACCGTGAGTACCGGGCGCTCCGCGACAGCTTTCCCCTCATGCGCTGCGAGCCCCTGCACCCCCCGCGTCCCGACACCAAGCCCTTCATCGAGGAAATCGACATCGCCTCCGACGGGAAGCTGTGGGTTGAAGTCATCCGCGAATCCGGGAACCGTTGGGAAGTGTTCGACACCGACGGGCACCTGCTCGCAAGCCTTCCGGCCCCGCCGAGGGGGCATCTCCCCCCGGCGATCGGCACCGATCATGTGCTGACCGTCCGCCAGGGGGACTTCGATCTGGAGTATGTGGATGTCTGGCGGATCGATCGGGGCTCATGATTGGCAACCGCCGGGCAACGCACGACCGCCTGCTACCGCCTCACGGCTTCTTTCCGGCCGCGCTCATCCTCACGGCCACCCTGGCCACCGCGTGCAGTCCGGACTCCGGCTCCATCTCCGACGCTTCCTCCGCCGTGGACGTCACCGCGACGATCGACACCATCGATGGCGTGGTCCGGGTAGCCAATACCGGAACACCGCCCGAGTGGCAGCTCACCCGAATCGCCTCCATCGGGCCGAAGTCCGTAAACGAGACGGGGTCTCCCGAAGAATTCGGCGGGGTGTATGACGTAGCTATCGGCCCCGACGAGTCTGTGTACGTGACGGACGGGTTGAACAATGAAGTCCGCGTCTTCGGCCTGGACGGGTCCCACCGGTTCACCTTCGGGCGGAGCGGCGAAGGTCCGGGCGAATTCGCTCGCGCGTACTCGGTGGTGTGGCTGGGTGACAGACTACTCGCCCTGGACACCGAACAGGGTCGTATCAGCGAGTTCACGGCCCAGGGCGAGTACCTCGGGCAACGGCGAATCCAGGGTGGGATGAGTGGTGGGCCGGGATGGCCGCGCTTCTGGCGAGTAGATGCCGACGAGGCCTACTACTTCACACGGGCTCTCGAGCCAGCGCCCGGCAGGTGGTCCGAGTTCGCCGGAGTGGACAGCCGGGGCGAAACAGGAGATACCGTGGTCCAGCTGGCGGGGCCGAGGGCGACGATCACATGCGAGCCCAGCCGCGACCGCACCAGCTTCTTCGACATCCCCTTCGGCGCCGAGCTGGTGCAGCGTCCCGGCCCCGGCGGCATGTTGTATTCGGCCATAACCGGCGCCTACCGCATCGCGCTCTCGGACGCGGACGACGACACCGTCATGGTCATCGAACGCGAGCTCGCGCCCGAGCCGATCTCCGACGATGAATGGGCGACCGGCAACAGCCGCTACCGGGCAGTCCGGGACACCTTCCCACTCATGCGCTGTGATCCCCTGCGTCCCCCGCGCCCCGACGCCAAGCCCTTCATCGAAGCGATCGACATCGCCTACGACGGGAGGCTCTGGGTGGAGGTCATCCGTGAAGCCGGCAACCGCTGGGAGGTGTTCGATACCGACGGGCGACTGCTGGCCACACTTCCGTCCCCCGTTCGTGGCAGTCTGGCTCCGGCGATCAGCGCCGATCATGTCCTTACCGTGCGCAGGGACGACCTCGGTCTCGATCATGTGGACGTCTGGCGGATCGAGCGGGGCTCATGACCCCGTGCACGCCTGGCGCATGGACCGCGCCAGGCAATGAGGGCGCAGACTGCCCGGACCAACCGCCTGCGGTCCCGGATAGCTCCCTCCACACCAGGTAAACGCTCCGCCCCCTCCCAACGTCTCACTTCTCGAAACCACACGAGGAGACCACGGACCGAGAGCGCCATGCTCTCCGACCAACAAATCCTGGACCTGGCCCGGCGGGCCGCCACGGGGGAACGAGAGGCGCTCGGAAAGCTGGCGGGCGCTCTCCGTCCTCTCATATGCCGGTGGGCCCTGGTCATGACCGGAGACCCCAACGACGCGGAGGACGTCGCGCAGCACGTGCTGATGAGAATGATGGAATCGATGGAGACCTTCGATGGCCGTTCCAGGGTGACGACCTGGGCCTACAGGATCACGAGGAACGCCAGCCTGGACCACCAGCGCCGGACGAAGCGGGACCGGCTGCTGGCCGAGAAGGCGGAGTGGCTGGCCCGGGCCGAACCGCCGCAGCTGGACGATCCGCTGGACGACATCGAGATGAAGAGAACGATGCGCCTGATTCGGACCCTGCTCGGAGAATTGCCCATGCGTCAGCGCGAAGTCTTCGACCTCGTGGACCTCCAGGGACTGGACCCCAAGGAGGCGGCCGAGCTGCTGGAGATGAACCCGAACACGGTCCGGGTGCACCTGCTCCGCGCGAGGCGGCGGATGCGGCGCGAGATGCTGGCGCAGGGGTTCGCATACGGAAACAAGGAGGAATAGTGGACCATCGTGACGATTGGCCCGACGGGATCCTGGAGGGGGACCTCGACGCGGTTGCCGAACGCGACCCCACGGAGCGGATCAGCGCCGAGCGGATGGCCCGGGACTCGCACAACATGAACGCGGTTCTCTCGGCGATGGCGGACCAGGTGAGCGAAGGCGTCCCCACGCCGATACACGGGCAACGCGATCGTGGCCCGCAACGCGCCCACCGACGATCCGGGAAGATCACGCCCGCGCCGCGCCGCCACACCAGGAAATGGCATACCGTGGCACCCCTTGCCGCCGCCGCCGCGATCGCGGCGCTGATCCTTGTGCGCGGTGGCGAAACGGGGGACGGCGGCGAGCCCCTCCCCCCGCCCGAATCCCGCATGCCGAGCATGGTAAGCGAGATGGACGTGGAGGCCGACCGGCCTTTCGCGGTTTTTCCCACGAGTAATCCTGATATTGCCGTGGTATGGCTACTCAACCCGAAGGAGAAGACGGATGACTGAGTTGGTGAAGAAGAGTATTCGATGCGGGCTGATCGGCTCGTTGGCCCTGGGGGCGCTGGCGGGGGCCGTGCATGCACAGGAGGGTGAAGGCCGCGCACAACACATCCAAAACGTGCTGCTCACCTTTCGACTGATTCAGGCGGACGGCTTCACGGATGTGGATCCGGAGATCAGCGATGTTGTGGAAGAAATCAGGGAGATCTTCAACTTCCAGGGATACCGTTTGCTCTCGACTTCCGTATTCAATGTCGGTTTGATTCCCAGCTCCTCCGGGCGTTCCGCGACCGGCTCGGGACTGCAGAGAATCTACCCGAGCGGCTCGGAGACCGCATTGACGCTCCAGGCGGAGGTCACCTCGCAGCGTGCCACGGGGACCGTCCGTGCCAAGGTGACCCTCACCGACGCGACCAGGCGGCACTCACAAGGGGGTTATTCCGAACCCCTCCCGCTTCTCGAAATCACGGTGACGTTCCGCGACGGTCAGACGGCGGTGTTGGGATCGGCTCCCCGCACCGCCGACGGACCCGTCCTCATCCTTGTGGTCACGCCGAAGATCGATCCGTAGCGGCGGACGCTCTGATCGCTCTCGCGCATCCGTCGCGAGCCCTCCGCCCCGCACCAGGAAAGGACCCCTGCAACCGTGACCCTCCGACCCGTATTGGTCCTCGCCTTCCCCACCCTGGCCACCACCCTTCTCACCGCTCCTCCGCTCCCGGCCCAGGAGACAGTCCAGCTATCCGGCGAGGATCGGCTCCTCGAGGCAGACTTCGAGGAGTTGTACCGCGTGGGGTCGATGCAGGGAGATCATTGGGACACCTTCGGTCTGGTCGTTGACGTTGCGTTCGACGAATCGGGCAACCTGTACGTGTTCGATTCCCACGTCACCCGCTTCTCGGTCATTGGCATGGCGGGGAACCTGGTGCGCCAGTTCGGCCGAGTGGGTGAAGGCCCCGGTGAGTTCGGCGCCCGGTCAGCAATCGTCTTCACCGTTCTGCACGACAGGCGTATCGCCGCCTTCGATCCCGTACGCCGCCATTTCGTCGTGTTCGGCCCCGATGGCGCGTACGAGAGTCAGCTCCCGCTGGGGGGCACGGGCACCACATGGGCCGTGATTCCGGGACTGCAGGCCGACCTAGGATCCGGGTCAGTGGTTTCAACCGGTGAAGTGGGATACCTGGGTGCGACCCAGGGTCCGGACGGGGAGCCGGTTGAGCGACCGGGCCGGTACGTCATGCGCTACACGGTGGGCGGCGACGGCGTCGCGGTCGACACGGCGGCGCGGGGGTGGAAGCCGCCGGAAGACCACGAGTTCTCTCCCGGGCTCAGCGCGGGAGTGCTCCCCGATGGCGGCGTCGCCTTCGTCGATTCGTCAGCCTATGCCATCAAGGTCGCCGGGCAAGGCGGTGAGGTGTCGCGCGTCCTGACCCGGCCAATCCGTGCGGTACCGGTGACGGAGGACATGAGAGCCGCACATATCGATCGCGAATTGGAGGATCTTCAGGCCATGGCCGATCGGGGCGACGAGACGCAGAAGGCCATGGCCGAGTTCCTGCGAGCGCAGCTCGAGTCAACGGAGTTCTTTCACGAAGTTCCGGTCATCCGCAGCCTGCGGACGAGTCCGGAAGGCACGATCTGGGTGCGGCGGACCGGTGGTGAGCCCGGCAGCAATGGGCCCATCGACCTGATCAGCATGGATGGCCGTTATCTCGGGAGCTTCGCGCCGGAAGCGACAGGCCTGCCGTCCGCTTTTGGTCCGGACGGCCTGGTCGCGTTCGTGGAGAGGAACGATCTGGATGTCCAGACGGTGATCGTCAGGCGACTGCCCAAGGAGATTCGGTGAGAGAGGCAGCCATGTCTTCCCGTCCTCGATGTTCTCACGTCCTGCCGTATCCGGTTCTCTTCGTCCTCGCCACTGCACTCGCCACCGCCTGCGAGCAAAACGACCCCACCTCCACCCCCCCCACCTTCACCACCAC
>VXOC01000159.1 GCA_009840215.1 Gemmatimonadota bacterium
AAACAGGTTCACCCCGGCGATAAAGATCGGCCCCACCCACCACCTCGAGAAACTCCCCCTCGTCCACCACCACGAACGTCCCCGTCGCCGTCGCCACCAACTTGCCATCCGACGCCCGCGTCGCCGTCGCCTCCATCTCCACCAGCTTTCGCCTCCGCGCCGTCGGCCGCCCCGCAAGCAACAGCCTCTCGCCCGGGGCCACGGGCTTTCGGTAGCGGATCTCGCACTTCGCCGTATATGCGCGCGCACCGCGCAGGTACAGCCAGTTCGCCATCACGTCGTCCAGAGCCGAGTAGATCATCCCGCCGTGCACCACGCCCGGATATCCGACGTGGTTCGGGCCCGGCGTGAACTCGGAGACGCAGGCGCCGTCCTCCAGGCGAAAGACCAGGTGCAGCCCGATCGGGTTGTCCGCGCCGCAGACGAAGCACTCGTTTGCGGGGCGTGGGCCGCGGGATGCCGAGTCGCGTGTCATGATTCCTCCCACAGTTCGTCCACGATCTCGTCCTCTCTCGCGCTGTGGAAGGTGACCGTCGCCCAGTCCCGGCGCCCACCCGCCTCCGGATGGTGCCACACCCCGGCGGGCACGATGTCCCAGCAGCGGACGATCTCGGAATCGTCCGGGGACATGCCGGTCGGCGAGCCGTCCGCGACGGGACTGACGATCTCCCGGGGCCTGAGTCCGAGGGGGCCGCCGTCGGGAGTCCCCTGGTGGATCCGGCCCCGGCCCCGGTAGGAAACGAGGCGCTGGACGCTGTTGCGATGGATCTCGGGAACCGCCATCCGGGCCCCGCCGCGAAGCAGGAAGAGGCGGCAGAGGCGCACGGGTTCGCTGACCTGGAATATTCCCTCCACAAACGGTTCCACCGGGATCACGCAAGCCGCGTGCGGGGGATCGGGTCTCCCCTCCAGCACCGAATCCAGCTCCTCGAAGGCAGCCTCCAGGACGGTTCGCGCCTCGGGACAACCGAAAACCCGCTCATGCAGCCGCCGCAGGAGAGGCAGCGAGCCCCGGTCCGGTCTCATCGGCGGCACAGGCGCCGCGGGCAGCCCTGAACCCGGTACGCCACACCCGTTTCCAATCCACGATCCACCGTCACGACCCTCCCTCGCGCACCCGCTCCGCCACCCTCCCCCACACCGCATCGAACATCCCCCCGGTCAGCTTCCCCGTAAAGGTGTTCTGCTGGCTGGGGTGATACGACCCGATCAGCACCACCTTCCCCAGATCCGCCTCGGCCCCGTGCCCGAACTTCGGGCGCGGCCTGGGAATCGCGATCCCCCGCTCCGCCAGCGTCCTCAGCACTACCGAAAACGCGAACCCCCCAAGCGCCACGATCGTGTGCAGCCGCTCCCACATGATGTCCACTTCGCGCCGCAGGAACCCCGCACACCGATCCCGCTCCCCGGTCGTCGGCCGGTTCCCGGGCGGCGCACACCGCACCCCCGCCGTCACGTACGCCCCCTTCAGCGCGAGTCCGTCGTTGCGGTTCCGGCTCAGGGGCTGGTTGGCGAACCCGGCCCTGTGCATCGCCCCGTACAGCCAATCCCCCGCGCGGTCCCCCGTGAACATGCGTCCCGTCCGGTTCGCCCCATGCGCGGCCGGCGCGAGCCCCACCACCATCACCGAAGCCTCCGGGTCCCCGAATCCGGGCACCGGTCTCCCCCAGTACTCGTCGTCCCTATACGCGGCCCGCTTCTCCCGCGCCACCCTCTCACGCCATTCCACCAGCCGCGGACACCGCCGGCACCCGATCAGCTCTTCGCGAAGGCGGTCGAGGTCGTGGCGCGCACTCATGCGCGTGACGGGGCCCCGCCGCCCAACCGCCGGGATGGTTCCCTCCACGAGCCGCTCGCCACGCGTCCGTGCAGCCGCCGCCCTACCCGCCCGCCGGACCGACGACCGTGGCGGCGATGATGTGGTCAAGGTTGGGGAAGTTGTCCACCAGGTACTGGTTGCCCTGCGAGGTAATGCCGTACGCGCGCGGCCCGTCGCCCCCTTGTTCCTGGATCTCCCCGTACCCGGAGTGGAGCCGGTCGACCACGTCCATTCCCGCGCTCACCCTGCCGACCGGGGCGAAACCCTGGGAGTCCAGATCGGAATTGTCCCTGAAGTTGATGAAGAGCTGGGTCGTGCGTGAGTTGGGACCACCCATGGCGTAGGTCACCGTCCCGCGCCGGTTGGACACCGCCACGGGGTCGTCCGTGATCCTCGCCCGGGACCACCTGATCTGCACCTGCGGCTCGCCATGCATGCCGAACTGGGCCATGAAGCCGCTGACCACCCGGTAGAAGTACACCCCGTCGTAGTAGCCGTTCTTCACCAGGTTGTAGAAGCGGTCGGCGCCATTGGGCGACCATGCCCGCGTCACGTCGACCACGAAGTCGCCCGCGGTGGTCTCGAAGCGTACCTGGAAGGCCTCGGGCGCGGTCTCCACGAGCCTGTCCGGGTAGTAGAGAATCGGGTTGATTCCGGAGGCGGCGGACTGATCTTCGGCTGGTGCGGCGTCCTCGGCGGGTGCGGCGGCCTCAACGTCCGGGCTCTCCCCGTCTTCCTCTTCGGTGTCCCCGCCGCAACTCGCCAGCGCGGCAAGCGTGAGGGGCACGAGAGCGGCGACCGCGATGCCTCGCAACGTGTTTTCCATGTGGCCTGGTCCTCGGTGGTCTCGGTTGGTCGGGTGCTACAGGGCGGGGAAGATAGGCCGTCCGCCGTGTGACTGACAACGCGCCCGCGCACGCCGCACCGGATCTTCCGGGACCGATTGCCGGAAAAGCGGGGTAACGGTATGGTCCTCGTTGCATTCGTTCCCGCCGAAAGCCACCGCGGAGTCGCACATGAACAGATCCCGCCAGGCCGCAACGGCCGCACTCGTCCTGTTCGCGGCCGCCTGCGGCGGCGACCCTCCCAGCCAGCCCACCGGCACCCCCAACCAGCGGCCCACCGCCGCCTTCACCGTCGATGTCACCGAAGGCTCGGCCCCCCTCCAGGTCCGCTTCGACGCCAGCGCATCCACTGACCCGGACGGGAACATCGTCAGCTAT
Source organism: Gemmatimonadota bacterium (assembly GCA_009840215.1). Taxonomy (GTDB): domain Bacteria; phylum Gemmatimonadota; class Gemmatimonadetes; order Longimicrobiales; family Gaopeijiaceae; genus Bin94. The sequence goes on from VXOC01000159.1 coordinate 3,043, forward strand.
GCATGGGACTTCGGAGACGGCAACACGGGATCGGGACGGATCGTCACTCACACCTATGAAACCCCCGGCGCATACACCCCCAGCCTCACCGTCACCGACGACCGGGGCGCCACCCACACCGCCACGGGAGACCCGATCGCGGTTTTCCATCCCCCCGGCACCGGCGAGAACGAGATCTCCGGCGTGGTCTGGCACGACTCGAACGCCGACGGCGTGCAGGACGAGGAGGAGGAGACGATCCCCGCGTTCGTCGTCTTCCTGGACGAGGACGGTGACGGCATCCGGGACACGGCCGAGGTCTTCACGGTGACCAACGACGATGGCGAGTACATCTTCGAGGGACTCGACCACCGGCTATCGTACACGGTCACCCAGGAACTGACGCTGGGGTGGACCAACACGGCCCCCGGGGTGTCGGCGGCGACCTCCGGCCCCACCGTACAGGCCATCATCGGCGGCGAAGAGGCCGAGGCGGGAGAGTTTCCCTTCCAGGTCGCCCTCGTATCGAAGAGCAGCAAGGCCCAGTTCTGCGGCGGGGTCTTCATCTCCGCGACGTGGGTCATGACCGCCGCACACTGCGTCGATGGCAACGTCGATCCGGACCGGATCCAGGTGCTGGCCGGGACCCACGATCTCTCCGAAGGCGGCGAGTACATCGACGTCCAGCGCATCCGCATCCACCCGGATTTCTCCGCCGACGCCTTCATTTCGAGCGACATGGCGCTGCTGGAACTCGACGGCGAGTTCATGTATCCGCGCCTCGAACTCCTCACCCCCGACCGGATCGAGATGTCCGCGCCCGGCACGATCGCCACCGTGATCGGCTGGGGCCTCACGTCGGTCGGGGGTGGCGGATCGGAGATCCTCAGGAAGCTCAGGGCCGAGATCATCAGCAACGACGAATGCAAGACGCACCTGAACGAGAACATCCTGGACACCACGATCTGCGCGGGAAAGCAGGGCTCTTCGGAGTCCACCTGCAACGGCGACTCGGGCGGGCCGCTCATGGTTCCGTTCCGCAGCCGGTGGCTGCAGGTGGGGATCGTGAGCTTCGGCACGAACATCTGCTATCAGCCCACGGCGTTCGCGCGCGTATCGGCGCTGGTCGACTACCCGCTGGAGAGCATACCGCCGGAACTGTCCGGGTCGGTCCTGGTGGACTGGAGTGACGGCGAGAAGATGGCGGTGGCCGACTTCGGGAACTTCCGCTAGCAGTCCCCCCACTTCGACGGCCGGCCCACCCCCGGACGCTCCGGGTCGTTCAACTCTTCGAAGACCTCTTCCATCAGCCCCTTGCGGTGAAGGTCGATCAGCCGCTGCCCCTCCAGGTGAAGTTCCGCGAAGCGTTCCCACAGGATCAGCTCCTCCATCTCCTCCGCGGTCGTGGGCACGTCGTGAGGCGGCAGACCAACCGCGGCCCGCAGTTCGTTCAGGACAGCCGTGGCCCCGGCACGGTCGCCCCGCACGGCCCTGGCTTCGGCGACGATCAGCTGCGCCATGTCGTAGTGCACGATGGGGACGTCGTCGTCGAGCGAATCGTACTTGAGCGGCCGGTAGTTCGGCGTCACGCCGTCCCGGAGTGTACTGCCATCGTGGTACACCGGGATACGCCGATCCGGCTCCCCGCTCCACGGATCGATCATGAAGCCCGGTTCATCGCTTTCCTCGACCTGCGGCCACCACTTGTGAAGGAACCCGATTCTCCTGCTCACAAAGACGTCTACAAAGGGGTTGTAGTAGACGGCATCGCGGTGGGAGTTGTACGAGAAACCCGCCGGAACCGCTATCCCGTCGGACTCGGCCCCGGCCCAGTCCTCGAGCAGCATGCGCGCCTGGGCTCTCGCCGCGAGTGCCGCGGACAGATAATCGGACCGCCCTGCCGCCCGGGCCGACTCGATGGTCGAGCTCAGCGAGCGTTCGGCGTGCTGCAGCAACTGCGTATCCGACCGCGTCCGCCCATCCAGATCGGCCGCACAGAAGGTCATCCCCAGATACAGCTCCGACAGCGCCCTGGTCCAGCGTACCTGCGCGGTCAGCGAAAAGGTCTCGGCTTCCTCGGTGCCCAGTATGCTGACGATTTGCTGCTCCACATCGAGCGCCATCTTTCGCGCCCTGTACCACCCGATGGAAGTCCAGCTCATCACACCCCAGTTCGAGATCTCCGTCAGCGGATAGCTCTCCTGAAGCACGTCGGCGCGGAGATCCTGTTCAAGGGCCCAGACACCGGCAGAAGCCAGGACCGAGTACTCAGCCTCGTCCGCGAGAGCCGTGAGTTCCAGTTCCAGAGCCTTCCTGATGGTGGCCGGATCGGTCTGGTCCGGACCGCCGCACCCGGAGAACGCCAGCGCCGCGAGACATGCCACTTCAGCACCCCGACGCAGGCAGACCGAACCACCACCAAACCACGCCGTCCCCCACATCCTCCGATCCCGGGCCTTCTTCCGAAGCGCCGTCATTGCCTGCCTCCTCTACACTTCCATCCCGTGGCCCGCCCGGCGTATTCGGGCGGCTTCATCCACGGACTTCTAGAACACGTCCTCCACCACCTGTTCCACGCGTTCGCCCAGAATCCAGGGGACACGGCCCAGGATCCGGGTGGCTTCACTTCTAAGGTAGTAGCTCCTGGGGGATACGCCACCGTCGTGCAGGAGTTCGACAAAGCCAAGGTAATCGGCGCCCGCGTCGATGTAGTCCACCCGCAGCAGGAGCGTCAGGGACTGGGGGGGAGGCAGATTGTCGTAGCCTTCAGCCGGGCTCAGCAGGGCGACGCGCTCCATGAAGTTCCCGAAGCCCGCGTCGGGAGCCCCTCCGTCGATCGGGGTCCAGTCGCCGGACTCGGTGCGTGCCATGCGACGCTCCCCACCCGGCCCGCTGATGCGCACCGCCGCCACATCGGATTCGGCAAAGTGGTGCGCGGTCCGCTCCCGAACCGCTCCGTCCCCGGCGTCGAGCGGGGCGAGAAGGTGCCGCGAGAGGACGTATCCGATCCCGGTGGCGGGCTCCATCGCGTACCGGTCCGCGCTCCCGAAGACCGAATCGCCGACCACCAGTTCGCGTGGCCCGTCGCTGAACTGAACCGACAGGCGCATTTCGGAGGCGTCGAGCCCGTATTGCGTCCGCCGCTCCGGCGAGAGTTGCCCGAGGTCGCGCTGCACCCTGAGAACGGCGACTTGCGTCGCCAGCAGATGCTGTCCGTTCGCGCCGACGGGGAACTCCATCGTCTCTTCGCCGCCCCGGGTCTGGACGCCCCACAGGAACCCACCGGCGTCATCGGTGCGCCGCAACACTTGCAGGTCGAGTGCCGGGGTTCGGTAGTGGAGGCCGAGGACATCGGCGGTATCCCTGTCCCACACCACGGACAGACTCCGGTCCTCGTCGTCAACGGTTTCGCGCGTCCAGGTCAGGAGCGTCGCGACCACCGCCACCACAAAGAGGGCGATGTGGGCCTTGAGGTCGTTCATGACGGCCTCGCGGGGCTTGTGAAACGTTTCACGAGTCGTCCCCCTCCCGGACGCGGCGGCGGCGGTAGAGCACCGAGATACCCGCGCCCAGCACCAGCAGCGGGGCCCCCCAGATGATCGAGTAGAACCAGATCACGTTCTCGGCGCGCGTGTGCACGATCGGCACGTCGGCTTCGGAAACCACTTCGCCCGAGAACTCCTCTTCCCGTCCCAGCCACCTGATCCCGTCTTCGACGATCGCTGCCTGGATGAGCTGGAACGGCAGGACATCGTCCGTGAAGAGCTCCGCGTCGGCATAGACCAGCGCCCGCATCCCCGCTCCCGGGACCTCCCCGGCCGGACCTTCGACGGCCGCCGCGACGGCGTGAACTCCCTGTTCTTCGATATCTTCGTCGAACTCGAAGTTGCCGTTCCGATCCTGGTAGTTGGTCGGATAGGTGTTGATGATCATGGTTGTGCGCAGCCCCTCCACGTCCTCCGCGGCGCTGACCCTGCCCGGCCCGATCAGCATGAGGTCCGCGTTCCCGGCCGCCCGCCGCCCGGCCCGGCTCACCGAAGGGTGCGTCGAGAAGCGGTTCGTGCCTATGAGTCGCCGGTCGGCGATGGTACTGCGACCGACTGAACTGAAGTGCTTCTCGTCGTCGAGCGTCATGGCCGGGTCGTAGTCGATCCCCAGGCGGTCGCGGAACTCCTCGAAGCGGAATTCGCGGTCCGGCTCGAGAGCCACAAGGAGCGACCCGCCCCGGTCCAGGTACTCGAAGATCGCGTTCATCTCCGATGCGTGGAAATGGACCTGCGGCGCCAGGATGATGACCATCGCCGCGTCGTCGGGTATGCGGGCGCCCAACCCCTGCCTGAACCCGATGTCGCGGACGGTGTAGTTGAGGCTCTCCAGCAGCTCACGCAACTCCTGCTGCGGCGGTTCCGGTTCGAGCGGAACGTCCCCGCCCGCGCGAATGGACTCCAACCGCCTCTCTTCGGCATCGGGTTCCTCCACGATCCCCTGCGGGTCGTTGAGTTCCCCGTGCCCGGTCGTCAGGTAGGCGTAGCGCCGCTGGCGGGCCAATTCGAGCACGACCTGCTGTACCAGCCCGTCCAGGACCCTCAGGTCGTCGCGGGCGTAGGCCAGATCCACCGGGAAGTCGATCTGTTCCGTCCGCTCGGCCACCCGCAGGAAGACGGACCCGTCGCGGCGCGCTCCGTAGTCGGCGGCCGCATCGGGGTGGGCAAAGCGGTCGTATTCCTCGATGACCACCCGGTCCGTGACCCGGGCCAACTCCTGGAAATAGCCGAGAAGCTCCTCCTTGACCGGGTGCACCGCGGGAAAGAACAACGCCACCTGCAGCGGCGCCTCCAGGCTGAGCACGATTTCGCGCACCGCTTCGCCCGGCTGCGAGGTCTTGAAGTAGCTGAAGTCGATGGTGCGGTCCAGCGCGGTCGTCACATAGCCGAACAGGAGCAGCGCGGCACCCGCCAACCCGAGGCTCAGCGCATTGGCGGAACTCTCCCTTGCCCGCAACGCATCGACCGGGAGGGCTCCCGCGCTGCCCCCCTTCCCCAACGCCCACTGGGCCGCCACCACCGCCAGCAGCGAACAGCCCAGGAGGATCGGTGACGCAACCGTGAAGATCCGCTTCAGGCGAACGTTCTGACCGATCTCCTGGAAGCTGAATCCCAGGAACTCCAGACCCGTGTCCGTGCCGGGCAGGAACCCGGCGACCGCAATCACACAGCCCAGGGTGCCGTACGCGAAGATGGCCGCGATCGAACGTGCATCGCCATCGGAGTTCCTGAGGGCGCGGAACCGCCACGCGGTGATGATGAGCAGCAAGGCGACACCGCCCACGATCAGCGGGTAGCTCAGGAAGGGCAGTCCGTCGAAGACGCGCCAGCCCGAGAACACCGCGGCCAGCCCGGCCAGCAGCAGCCAGGTTGCAAGGGGGCGCGTCACTCCCATCTCTTGGCCTCCATGACCTTGGTGGCCGCAAAGAGGAAGAAGTAGGTCATGGCCAGGTAGTACACCACGTCCCGGAGGTGCAGAGTACCCACCTCGAAGCCCACCCAGTGACGTCCGTGAATCGTGAGCGCGGCAAAGAACCGTCCGAACGGGGGCCCCACCATCTGGGCGAGGGGCCAGAGAAGGAAGAGCGTCCCGGTGATGAGCGACGCGACGGCCGCCGCCACCAGCTGGTGCCGGGTCAGCGCGGTGGCGAACAGCCCGATCGCGAGCACGGTGCCGCCGATCAGCGTCAGGCCGAGGTAGCCGATCAGGATGTGTCCCACGGAGATCTTGCCGTTCACGAGGATCAACATGGGCATGTACAGCGTCGCCACCGTGATGAGGCTCAGAAACGCCAGCGCCGACAGGAACTTGCCGAGGAGGATCTCCCAGTCGCGCACCGGCGAGGTGTCCAGGAGAAGCAGGGTGCCGGTCTGGCGCTCCTCGGCAACCAGTCGAATCGACAGCGCCACGGCCGCGATCGCCGTCATGCCGCTGGCGATGTACAGGAATCTCCCGAGTGCCTGCCCCGAGAGAAGCAGTTCGCCGTCGGGAGGATTGAGCGCCATTACGTAGAACAGGATGCCGTCGATGAGCAGGACCACAGCCGCGACGATGTACCCCATGGGGGAGCGCAGGTAGGCGTTGAACTCGCGCCGGAAGATGATGCCCGTCGCTGCTAGTGCCACGTCCCCCCCTTGCCCACCAGCCCAACGAATACGCGCTCCAATCCGCGTTCGGCGCGATTCAGGGAAACCACGTCGTGTCCGGACTCGACCAGGGCGCGGCATACCTCCGCGCGCAGATCCGAGTCGCCTTCCACCCGGAAGGTGACGGCACCCGCCTCGCCGGCCTCGGCCCCGGGCGAATCCGGGATCTGCACCCCGGTCACCCCGGCGACCCGGGCGATCGCCGTCCGTGCGGCTTCCACCGCGGCAGCACGATCCCCATCCCCATCCCCGTCGGCGTCGGCGCCCAGGCGCACCGCAACCGCCAGCGTGCGCGACGCGAACAGCTTCTCGCCCAGCTCCTCCTCGGTCCCCGAAGCCACGATCTCGCCGTCGTTCAGAATGAGCAGGCGGTCGCAGGTCCGGCTGATCTCGGGAAGAATGTGGCTCGAGATCAGGATCGTGTGCGAGTCCTTGAGGGACCGGATCATCGCGCGCATCTCCATGATCTGGACGGGGTCCAGGTCGTGGGTGGGCTCGTCCAGGATCAGGAGTTCCGGTTCGTGGATGATCGCCTGCGCCACCCCGACCCTCTGGCGGTACCCCTGCGACAGGTGTCCGGTGGGCACGTCGCGCACCTCCACGATGCGCGTGCGCTCCTGCACCTCGGGCATGCGCCGGGCCACCTCATCGGCCGTCATCCCCTTGATGCGCCCGGCGAAGGTGAGGTAGTCGGTCACCGTCATGTCGCGGTAGACGGGGGGCAGTTCCGGCAGGTAGCCCACCCGCTTGCGCACCTCGTGAGGATTGCTGAGCACATCGAAACCATCGACCAGGGCCGTCCCGGACGACGGCCTCAGGCCGCAGGCGAGGATCCGCAGCAACGTGGTCTTTCCCACGCCGTTGAGTCCCAGGAAGCCGACCGTGTTGCCCTTCTCGATCTCGAAGGACACGGGACCCAGTGCCCGCTTGCTGCCGTAAAACTTGGTGACGTCGGTCAGATGGACCATATGCACGCGACCGGTAACGAAAGAAGATGGTGGGGAAAGAAAGCTAGAAAGGGTGCGATAGGGGTCAAGGCTGCCCCCCGTCCACACTTCCGCCGCTCACAGCGACCTGAGAAAGCGGATCACCGCAAGTCTCGCCTCTTCCGGGAGCGACCGGAAGGCTTCGCGGGCCGACTCCGCCTCCCCACCGTGGGCCGCGACCGCACCGTCGATGTCCGCCGCCCGGCCGTCGTGCAGCAACCGGGCCCGGTGGCGCAGTCCCCACAGCGGCGCGGTCCGCAGTTCGCCGGGTGCCGCATCCGCACCGCACACATCCGCCAGCTCCTCGCCCAGGTCGTGCAGGAGCACGTCCGAATAGGGCCGCAGGGTCCGCCCGGCCAGCGCCGCCGTGGCCGACTCGCCCGTGCGCAGTTCCTCCCGGTGGCACGAGGTGCAGCCGATCTGGCTGAAGAGCGCCTTGCCCCGCTCGACCGTGTCCCGCGCGGCGGCGGACAGCTCCTGCTCGGGTGCCGGCGGGGCCAGGAAGCGCACGAAGTCGGTGATCTGGCCCAGAGTCCGGGCATCGATCTCGGGGTCGGCCATCGGGTCGGCCTCCGGGGGAACGGGCGTCCCGTTCCGGGGCTCCTCCTCCGGGTGCAGGTGGGTTGTGAAGCCGAGTTCGAAGCGCAGCGCCGTGTCCACGAAGTCCGCGACGGTCGAGGCGTCTCCCTTGCGACCGAACCTGGCCCCGCGGCCATCCGCCAGCCGCGGCAGCCGTCCCGAGATGCCGTCCCCGTCGCTGTCGTCCGGGTCGGCCCACTCCTCCAGCACTGCTTCGGGAACGGCTTCCAGCAGACCCAGACCCAGAAGCGGCGGTCCGGTCATGAGCGCGGTTGCGGTGGCGGCCTCGGGCACCTCCTCCGGGCCCATTCCGTGCTCCTTGAGAAGGTCGGTGGCGCGCCGCTGGATGTTGTCTCCGCCGACGGCGCGCAGGAGGTCGCAGCGGCCGTCCTCGAAGCGTGTGGCCTTGAGGACGCGCAACCGCTGGATCCCGCTCCCTCCCGTGACCGGCTGGTCGTGGCAGTCGCTGCACCGCTCCCCGTTGTAGAGGGGGCCGAGCCCTTCGTCGGCGGTGGCGAGGCGTTCGAAGAGGGCGCGGCCCACGAGGAAGCGGCCGCGTTCGCCGGTATTCAACCCGGCAAGGGGTTCCCCCGGTGCCGGCGGCGGCTCAGGTTCGGCATCGGCACATGCGGCGGCCAGCGCAGCACAGAGCACGGCAACCCGGAGAGGGAGCGTCGCCCGAATGCCGGGAGGACCTTGTTGTCCACGGGCTGTCAGGCCCGGGTGCATCGCCGCCCGACTGCGGCGGTGATGGCCTCTGCCGACCGCCAGGGTCGGTCCCGGGCCGTCGGTTGTGCTCACGACCCGGAGCCCCCGGTTCCACCCGCCCCCGAGAGCATCCCCCGCGCCAGGACGATGGCCGCGAGTACGCCCCGCGGCCGCACCGTGTGGTCGATGCGTCCCCGCAGCCATTGCTCGAAGAGCGGGGGCATGGATCTGGCATCCAGCTGACGCGAGACCAGGAGTTCCATGTGCCGGGCAAGAGCCGAGCGGGAGGGCGCGTCGGCGGCGTCGAGCTCCAGCACGCCGGTCCAGTACTCGATCTCGTCGGCGTGGGCAGCCGCGAAGCCCTCCTCGAGGGAAGGGGACAATGCCTCGCCGCGCTCCATCGCATCGCCATAACGCAGTTCCCGGGTCGCCAGCTCGGTGATCAGCTGGATGCGCGCGTCCTCGTCGGCCCCGGCGAGTTCGGCCAGCGATTCGGGCGGCAGGAAGTGGAGGTAGCGCGCGACGACCCCCCCGGTGAGGATACCCCCCTCCCAGTTCGCCAGCGGCTGTGCCGACTCCAGCCACTCCGCCGGGTCTCCCGCCATCCTGCCTAGGACGACGTCCGCCGCCGGCGCCACATCGAAGCCGCGCGACGTGAGCTCCTGCCGGTTGGCCGCCGCATCCGACTCCGCGAGGAACCGCTGCCGCAGCTGCTCCAGGTAGAGCGTACCGATCTCGGTGAAGCGGGGCCGGTATACGATGTGGAATCCCTGCGCGCTCTGGACCACCGACGACACCTGCCCCGGCTCGAGCTGGAAGGCCGCCCGGTCGAGGGTGGTCGGGAGTTCGCCGCGGGCAAAGAGTCCCAGCAGGCCGCCCGCGCTCCGCGATGCCGCGTCCTCGCTCTCGTCCACCACCTCGTCCCAGCTGCCCCCCTCGACCAGCGTCGTGAGGAGGCGTTCCGCGGTACGTTGCTGAAGCAGGCGCTCGCTGGAGGAGGTCTCGGGCCCGACCCGCCGCAAGGTGTGCGCGACGAGGCGGAGCCTGCCATCGGCGAAGATCTCTCCGGCGGCTGCCGCGTCGAGGGCCATCTCGGAACCGAGCCGGGCCTCGCGGTCGGCATCGATCACCGCCTCCCGGCGCTCCAGCCAGGCCGCCTCGGCGAGCGCCTCCGACCCCGCCAGCGAATCGCCCGCCGCCGACTGCAGCGAGAGCGCGGCCGCCGACACCCAGTGGTCGGCGAGCTGCTGTACCGGCACCGAGTCCAGGGGGAAGGGTTGCGCGAGAACGATCAGTTCGGCCAGACGCTCCTCGGTCAGCGTCCAGTCACCCACCCGGGCCGCAACTCCCCGGTCTGCAAACTCGCCGCACCCGGCAATGCAAACGAGGATCGGCAGCAGCAATGTATAGTAAACATGACATTTTGACAACTGTAGTTTACATATGACACCAGGGAGGCGCCGCGACCGGGTACGGATAATTCGCACGGATCCACGGGCTCCCGGGCCGAACGCTGCGGCGACTGGTCCCACGGATTGCCGGCTGCTACCGGATGACCACCGTGATCGTGTCGCTCACGGGGGGGTCGAGTGGGATGTGAACGCCGTCGGCAACCACCGCGATGATGCGGTGTTCGCCCGGCGCGAGGTCGGTCAGGGTGAATTCGGTCTCCGCCTGTCCCATGTGATAGTGGACCCCCTCGTCGTTCGGGATCGGCAGCGCCCAATCCACATCCCCGTTCACGACGAGGTGATGGTGGCCGGTTCCGGGATCCATGTTGCCCGCGGCCACGATCTCGAGGCCCGAGACCTCCATGACCACACGCACCGGACCCGCGTCCAGCTCCGCTCCATCGGCCGGCTCCACGATCGTCACCGTCCCGGGCGCGGCGGCGGCCTCCTCCTCCGGAGCCGCGTCCTGCGACTGTTCCCCCGTATCCCCCCCGCAACCCACCAACGCGACTGCCATCATCGCAACTGCTGCGAACCGGGTCATTTTCTGTTGCTCCTCGTTTGCCGAATGTGCTTCGTCTGCGTTGCGCGGACGGATTTGACAGGTCGTCAAGTTGGCCCCGTCTGCCGCGACACGCCACCCCGTCAACCGGCGAAGTCCCCCGTGCCTCCGGAAAAGCGACGCCGAGGCGGCCCCGCCCCAACGAATTGGCCCCCTGAACTGTCACTATTGGGAGCGCCACACTGAAGCGCACCGAACCTGCTCGCCGGGGCGGTGCCGCCCACCATTCAGAAGGAGATCCACTCCATGAACCGCACCAGGAACCTCGCTCGCGTCGCCACGCTGGGACTCGTCGCCGCGGCGGTGACCCTCACGCTGCCCGCGTCCGCCTTCGCCCAGCGTGGAGCAGGCGGCGGATTCGGCCAGAACCCCGGCATGCAGTTGTGGATGGCGCTCGACCAGCGCTTCGACGAATTCAGCAAGCAGCTCACCTTCACCGAAACCCAGACCGAGAGCGTGAAGAAGCTGCTCACGGAGTTCACGGAGAAGAACGCGAGCGCCGCCAAGTTGAAGGACCTGCTGGCGGGCATGCGCGCGCGGCGGGGCAGCGGCGGCGGCGGTGGCGGCGCGGGTCAGGGCCGTGCACGGGCCGGCATGCCGGACTTCCAGCAGATGCGGACCCTGATGCAGGAGCTGGAGACCCCGTTCGAGGAGCTGCACGAGAAGGTCACGGCGCTGCTGGACGAGGAGCAGAAGAAGACCCTGACGACGTTGCTCCAGCCCCGGCGTCCGGGCGGCTAGAACAGTGTAACGAGACCCGGCGGGGATGAATCGCCGCTCGATTGCCGCGGCGTTTCCCCACCGGGCACCTGAAGGGGGCTTGTCCCCCACCTGGCCCGTGATGCCCTCGCCCCAATTCCCACAGCCGGGGGCATCACGGGCCGCAGTTTCCGGTCACCCGCGAAGGGCGCGGTGCCTACCTGTCCATCGTCATCTTCGGCTGGCCGCCGTACTCCTCGAACCACTTCATCAGGTAGAGCTGGGTCCGCATGAAGTTCGAGGGCTTCGAGCCCGTCCCGTGGTACTCGTCGTGGAACCACAGCAGCTTCGTCGGCACGCCCAGCTGCTTCAGCGCCTGGTAGTACTCCTCGGTCTGGGCCATGGGAGTGCGCAGGTCCAGTCCACCGGTGATGAGGATCGTGGGCGTGGTAACCTTGCCGACGTGCATCAGCGGCGAGTGCTCCAGGTACTTGTCCGGATTGTCCCAGGGATAGCCCTCATAGCGGTAGTATCCCCAGACGGGAATGTCGGCCGTGCCCGCGAAGCTGATCCAGTTGGTGACGGGACACCGCACGCCCGCCGCGGCGAAGCGCGTCGTGTGGCCGATCACCCAGCTTGAGAGGACGCCGCCGCCGCTGCAGCCGGTCACGTACATCTGGTCCTCGTTGATGTAGCCGCGATCGATCAGCGCGTCGACGCCCGCCATGAGGTCGTCGTAGTCGACCGAGGGGTAGCCGTTGTCGATGGCGTTGCCGAAGTCCGTGCCGTAGCCGGTGCTGCCGCGCGGGTTCGTGTAGAGGGTGACGTATCCGTTGGCCGCGAAGTTCTGGTAGGGGTAGCTGAAGGCGACGTTGTACATCGCGTGCGGGCCGCCGTGGATGTGCAGGATGAGGGGGTAGCTCTCGGCGGGGTCGAAGCCGGGCGGCTTCACGATCCAGCCCTGCACCTGGGTGCCGCCGGTCGATTCGTACCATATCTCTTCGACGTCGCCCAGGCGCTTGCCCGCGAGGATGTCGTCGTTGACGTGGGTGAGCTGCCGGATCTCGCCGGGGCGGTCCAGGTCGAAGGCGACGACATCGCCGGGCCGGTGGGGCGAGGTGAGGGTGCCGACGGCGTGGCCCGCCAACGTGGCCGAGGTGAAGGACAGCATGTGGTTGCCCTCGGTGATCTGGCTGACATCGCCGTCCACGGTGGCGTAGTGGACGTTCATGGTGCCGCGGTCACCGACGGTGAAGAAGACGCCGCGCGAGTCGTCCGACCAGTGCATGGCGGCGATGTCCCGGTCGAGGTCGCCGGAGACGAGGCGGGCGCTGCCGCCGTCGAGGTCCATGACGTACAGCTCGGTGGTCTTGTACGTCTGGGAGGTCCACGGGTAGCCGGTGTACGCGATGCGGCGCCCGTCGGGGGACACCAGCGGCCGGCTCCAGGGGCCGCGTTCCGAGGTCAGCTGGCGAATGTCGCCGCCGGCCAGGTCCATCGCGAAGATGTGCGACTCGCGGTACCGGTTGTCGGTGTCCTCCATGAGGCCGTCGAAGATCAGGGTGCCCCCGTCGGGGGTCAGGTCGTAGCCCACGTTCCCGACGCCGGGGACGAAGGAAGCACCCGCGTTCCACTGCCCCTCGGTAAGCTGCCGCGCGGTGCCTCCGTCGGCGGGGACCTGGAAGAGGTGGATGAATCCCTCATCGAGGAAGCCGATCCGGTCGAAGCGGAAGTGGATGCGGTCGATGACGCGGGGCGCCGGCGTCCACTGCGCACCTTCAGGAGGCGCGGGAAGGTCGATCGGCCACGGGTCCGAGTGGGGAACGAGGCGCTGGAAGTAGATGTGTTTCCCGTCGGGGGACCACTGGAAGTTGGTGGGGGTCTCGGTCTCGCGGGTGACCTGGGTGGTCGCACCCTCGGCGTCCATCCAGCGTACGAAGATCTGCTGTCCGGAGGGTTCGCCGGGCGCGAGATAGGCGATCCGCGTCCCGTCGGGGGACCAGCGGGGGCTGGAGCCCTCCAGCAGGAAGCGCTGGCGCCCGCCGTCCGCGTCCATGATGCGGATCTCCGCGTCGAAACTGTCCTCCAGCTTGTTGACCCAGGAGCGGGTGAAGAGGATCCGGGTGCCGTCAGGGGAGATTTGGGCGTCGCCGACGCGCTCCATGTCGAGGTAGTGGCCGACGGTGAGGAGGTCGGGGGCGGGGGTCTCCTGGGC
>VXOC01000068.1 GCA_009840215.1 Gemmatimonadota bacterium
GTCGTATACGGGGGTGTACCTGGCTCCGCTCCTGGAGGTGGCGGTCGGCGCCTGACGGGAGAAGCGGCTACCGCCTCAGCCGCACCGCATCCACGATCCCGCGCGTCGTCACCACCTCGAGCCCGCTGGTGTCCCCCAGCGCCGCCGGCAGCGCCTGGTTCCAGTCGCGCAGGATTGCCCGGACTCGGCCGGTGGAAGGGTCCGTCACGACCGTGATCGACCGTTGGTCGTCGGCGTCGACCGTCACCTCGCCCTCGGGCCCGGCAAGCGTGATTCGCCCCAGCGAGCCCTCCCAGTTTTCCTCGATGGGAATGGCGAAGAAGAAGTACTTGTTCCCGTATTTGTCCTCTCCCGGCGTGAAGGACAGTGAGAACTCCACCTCGCCGCCCGCACCCAGCCCTTCGAGACTGTAGGACCCGGCACCGTCCGGCAGCTTCGCGCTCATGAACATCGAGTACAGAGGCTCGATCCTCAACTCGCCGTCGCGGACGCCACCGGACACCACGAGAGTCTCGACCTTCGGCCCAGCGGCCGGACCACGCGACGCCTCCGCCCCCCCCTCCTTCTCCTCGCGCACCTCGAGGACCCTCTCGAAGTAGTAGTCGCTCAGCCAACCCCGGCCATAGCAGTACCCCATGATGTCGCGGCGGCGGATGGGGTGCAGGGCGGATCCGTCGCGGAAGTCGTACCCCCACGCGCCGATGCTCCCGAGCTCATATGGGAAATCGGGGTCGGTGCCGAGCGCGCCGCCGCACGGTGCATGGAGGAGGTCGAGGTTGTGCCCCACCTCATGGGCGAGCTCGGTGTCCCACGGCTTGCCCAGACTCACCCAGCCGTTGAGCCACGCGAGACCGCGGACGTATCCGTCCGGGCTGTCGGCCACGGCGTACCAGTAGCCCGTAGCCTCCTCGGCGTGGTACGCCACCTCGATCTCGGTGAGAATGGACCACTGGTCCTCGACGGGATCGATCGAGGTGATGTGCGGTTCGCGGTCCGTTGCACTGAATCCCGAGACCGGGAACGCATGTCTGAACAGGCCAACCTGGGGACTGTCGGCGGTGATGCCGCTGGTCCAGTCCAGGACCGACGAGTCGGGGTCCTCGGCGTGGAGAATCGGTACGACGGTCAGTTCCATCGGCGGTGTTTCGACCACCTGGAGTGCATGGCGGCCGGCCTGCGGGAAGCGTGTCTCGCTGCCTTCGACAAGCGGTAGCCCGGCGGAATCGACCACCACCACCATCTCGATGCTGTCGGCGATGAGGTCTCCGGGGATCACCGCCTGGAAGGACCTCGAGAGGTCGCCCTCGTACACGGAAGTGGGCAGGTGGTTGTCCGTGATGGTCAACACCGCCGTGTCGACCACCTCGCGGCCGCGGGTAAAGATCGCCTTGACGTAGGGGTCGAAGAACGCGTTCTCCCGGTCGGCCGTCAGGAAGACCTGCAGCAGCGCCTGCCGGCCTGCCACGAGCGGAACATCGCCCGCCGGTCTCTGAATGGCCTGGGTGAGATACACGAGTGGCAGTGACACGCGGACCGAGTCGGCACCGCCGCAGTAATCCCGTTTATCCTCCTCCGCCCCGCCGACTCCTCTGAGCCAGTCCCGGAAGGTGGTCGAAGGCGGGGCGCAGAGGCCGGTGCTGTCGTACTGCAGGAATCTCAGATCCGTCAGGTCGGTCATTTCGGCGGGAAGTGCACCCTCCATCCGGGTGTTGCCGCGGATGCTGATCGTGTCGAGCGAAGCCATGGAGGCAATGGCCACGGGAAACCCCCCGGTGAGGGAGTTGTCGCCGATATCAAGGGTTCGCAGCTCCCTCAGGTTGGTGAGCTCCGCGGGCAGCGGTCCGGCCAGGGCGTTGTCGGAGAGCACAAGGCGGTGCACCAGCGAGTCTCCCACGGTCACGCCGTGCCAGCTGCCCACCGTGGACTCGCTGCCCCAATTGGTGCTGTTGGTCCAGGAATCGCCGCCGGTCAAGGTGAAGAATTCGGAGAGTGCGAGACGTTCGATCTCGGCTGCGCCGCAATCGAGTCCCTGACCGACCCGGCCTCCTCCGGGAACCGTATCTTCGACGAAGCCGTCCAGCCAGTTCTCGAACCGGGCGTCCAGATGCGGGCACAGGCCTGTCGAATCGACACGGAACACCGCCAGACCGGCGAGATCCATGAGGCTTCGGGGCAGCAGTCCCGCAAGCTGGGGATTGGCCTCCAGGCGCAGGACCTGGAGCCGGGAAAGGTCACCGATGTCGAACGGGACAGATCCCGAGAGCGCGTTGTGGTCAAGGACCAGGTGGGTAAGTGACGAAAGGTCGGTGAGTTCCGGCGGGATCGCTCCGCTCACGCCATTGCTCGAGAGATCGAGCCGCTGAAGTCTGTAGAGCGTCCCGAGCTGTTCCGGGATTTCCATGCTGAGCCGGTTGCCCGCGAGTCGCAGTTCTTCGAGCGCGCTCAGCTTCCCCAGCGCGGACGGTACCGCACCGGTGAGGTCGTTCCGCGAGAGATCGAGCCACCTGAGTCCGAATAGGTTTCCGAATTCCACAGGGATGCTGCCGCTGAGGCTGTTGTCGGCCAGGACCAGTTCGACGAGCGCCTCCAACTGCCCCAGTGCGGACGGAATCGCACCGGTGAGGCCGCCCTGCGAGAGATCGAGCCGCCTGAGCCGGGAAAGCGTCCCGAGTTCCAGGGGAATCCCCCCGCTGAAACTGTTGTCGGCCAGGCGCAGGACCTCGAGCGTTGCCAGCTGCCCCAGCGCGGACGGTATCGGGCCGGTGAATTCGTTCCCGGCAAGATCCAGCCCCTGGAGAGCGGCGAGCGTCCCGAGTTCCGCGGGAATGGCTCCGTCAAGCTCGTTGTCAGCCAGGTTCAGGACTTCCAGTCTGGCCAGGTTCGCCAATTCGGTGGGGACCGCGCCCGAGAGTTCATTGTTGTTCAGCCACAACCCCGTCAGGTCGGCCAGGCTGCCGAGTTCGGGCGGAATCGGTCCGGTCAGGCGGTTGTCGGCCAGCGAGACGAGACTGACGTTGGCCAATCGGCTGAGTGCCGAAGGAATCTCACCAGTGAGCGCGTTCCCCTCCAGCGACAGCGTTGCCAGGCTGGCGAGGTTTCCGAGTTCCGAAGGAATCGAGTCGGAAAGACGATTCCGCCCGAGGTTGAGCGTGGTCAGCTTCGCGAGCCTGCCGAGTTCCGGAGGAATGGACCCGGTCATGTTGTTGTTCACCAGGGCGATGCCGGTGACGAACCCGTCTTCGTCGGTGGTTATGCCTTCCCACGCGTTGACACTGCCCGACAGCCAATTCCTTTCACTGGTCCAGTGGCCTCCGCCGGTCCCGTTGTAGAGCATGACGAGCACCTCCCGGTCGGCGGTATCCGGGATGCAGGGCAGGGCCTCGCTTGTCCCTTCGATTGTCCCGTGCCAGGCGGCCAGAGACCGCTGCAGGCACAGACCGGTACCGTGGGTAAAGAACCTTTCCAGCCTGAGATCGGCGAAGGACACGGGTATCGGGCCCGTTAGTCCCGTGTTGCCCAGAAACAGGTTCCGGAGCCTGGACAACTTGCCTATCCCGGGGGGTAGCGGACCGGTCAGGCCGGCGTTGTTGTCGAGAAACAGGGCGCCAAGGTTGCGCAGCCGTCCGAGCGCGGACGGAATCGGGCCGGTGAGAGCGTTGGCGTGAATGTCGAGAAGCTCGAGACTGTCCAGCAGCGCGATGGCCGCCGGAATCGTACCTGTGAGGTTGTTGTTGCCCAGAGTGAGCAGCGTGATGTGGCCGTTGTGGGTGTGAACCCCATACCACTGGTCGAGCGGCTCTGCGCTTATCCAGTTGGTCGCGTTGGCCCAGCTCTCCCCACCCATCTCGCGAAAGAGGATGGCGAGGACATCCCGGTCGCTGCCGACCACTGCTACGTCGGACGCGCCGGTGCTCACCGAGTCGTAGGTGGCCACCACAGTCGTTGCGCCGACAGCGACGGCCGTCACCAGCCCCGCCGAATCAACCGTCGCAACGGCGGTGTCGGCACTCGTCCAGGTAACCGCCGGCGACTCCACGACGTTGCCCTCGGGTCCGGTCACCGTGAGCGACAGCCGGGTGGTGTCCCCCACGCTGCGCAGGGTGGGCGACGTGGGGCCGACCGAGACGCGGCTGGTGCACACCGGGGGATTGTCGGTGCTTGGGATGGAGTCCAGCCAGGCAGCGAGCGAGGGGGGTACGCACAGCGCCGTCGCACTGACCTGAAAGAACTCCAGATCCAGCTCTGCGAACGCCGCCGGGACCCTGCCCGACAAACTCGTGGCGGTCGCGCGAAAGTCCCGCAGGCTGTCAAGAGCTCCCAGTCCCGTGGGAAGTTGGCCTACGAGTCCGTTGACGCTGAGGGTCAGCTTGCGAAGAAGGGTCAGGTCGGCCATCTCGGCGGGGATCGGGCCGGTGAGCCAGTTGCGGCTGAGGTCCAGGGTCGTCGCATGGTCCAGGTGGCCGATGGACGCGTGGAGCGGCCCCCGCAGGTTGTTGTCGCGCAGTGACAGGCTCACGACCCTGCCGCTGTCGTCGGTCTCGACCCCCGCCCAGCCCGAGAGCGGTTCCTCGGTCAACCAGTTGGTCCTGTCGGTCCAGCCGTCGCCGCGGGTCCTGTCGTAGAGGACCTCCAGGACCTCCCGGTCGCTTTCCGGCAGGATCACCTCGACACCGATCGACGCGGTCAACGAGTCGTAGGTGGCCGTCACCTCCGCCTCACCGGCGCTGACCGCGGTCACCTTCCCGGATGACGCGTTCACCGTGACGATGGTGGCATCGCCGCTCGACCATGCGGCCGCCGCCCCGAGCGTGGTGTCTCCTTCGACACTCACGTAGGTGGCCGAGAGGGTGGCCGTCTCGCCCACGGCGTACAGGTTCGGCGATGGCAGGTCGATCACATCGACGAAGAGCTTCGCTGCACAGCGGGCTACGGTATCGGTTCGGCCGATCGCCGAGTGCCATTCATCGAGCGAGGGAGGCAGGCAGACGCCGGAGCCGGAGGTGTAGAGGGTGTCCAGTTCCAGTCTGCCGAAGGCCCCGGGAACCGCACCGGCAAGGTTGTTGGTTCCGATGTCCAGATACCGCAGTCCGGTCATGAAGCCGAGGTATCCTGGCAGCGGACCCTCGAGCTCGTTGTCCGACAGGAGCAGATTCCGAACCTGTTTCAAGGCCCCCAGGTCGCTCGGCAACCGGCCGGTGAGCCCGTTCTCCCGGACGTCGAGGACCGACAGGTTCCCGAGCCCCGCGAGTTCCAGGGGGACCGAACCCACCAGATTGTTCTCACCGAGCGACAGGTGGGTCACGTTCCCCGAGTCATTGGCTTCGACTCCAAACCACTCGGCGAGCGGTTCACCGCTCAGCCAGTTGGTCGTTGTCGTCCAGTCCTCGCCGCCCGTTTCCCGGTAGAGGATCTCAAGGATCTCCCGGTCGCTGAGCGGCATCGTGACATACGCCACCACGATGCCGGTGAGCGGGCCGGAGGTCGCGGTGATCTCGGTGATGCCGTACCCGACCGAGGTGACCAGGCCGGTGGAGTCCACCGTCGCGATGGCGTCATCGGCACTCTCCCACGTCACCGCTACGGATGCCAGTGCGTTCCCCGACGCGTCCGCCACCGCGGCGGCGACCCTGCCGCTCACACCGATCCCTTCGAGCGTCACCCAGTCGGGTTCCATCAGGACCTGCGTGCC
This sequence comes from Gemmatimonadota bacterium, assembly GCA_009840215.1. GTDB lineage: Bacteria > Gemmatimonadota > Gemmatimonadetes > Longimicrobiales > Gaopeijiaceae > Bin94. Next base: position 5,690 of record VXOC01000068.1, read on the forward strand.
CTGGTGGCTCTTATCCGCAGCCAACGCCGCGGTGGGGCCGGCGCCTTCGGGCTCGGTCGGGGCGTCGTCCGCACAGCCAGCGAGCCCGACGGCTCCCAGTACCAATAGTGCGTGGACAGTCCCGCGCGAGCACCGAAGGCGGCGAGGCACCGAGTCGGCAGGGCACGGCGAGCCGGGCACAGGAATATGCTCCACGGAATCCACGGGATTGCAAGGTGGATCCAGTCCCCGGACCCCGCCCTCCCGAAAAGTCCCGGCAGCCCTTGTCTAGCGCCCGCAGATCGGTCCGGATGTGCTCCTCATGTCCGTAAGCCAGGTTCGGAAGGCGTCCGTGTCGGGAACGCACAGACCGGGGTTGTCGGACCACCAGAACACATCCAACTCGAGGTCCATGACGGCCTCGGGAATCTCGCCGACAAGCCCGTTGCCCTCGAGCACCAGCACTTCCAGCATGTCGAGGTCCGCCAACAGGTCGGGAATCTCGCCCGACAGGCCGCTGCTCCCGAGTCGCAACTCCGTAACGCGCACGTCCGAATCCAGCGTTACCCCACGCCACGTCCTGATATCGGCGTCGTCCCCCCAGTTGGAGTCCGCCCAGTTCTCGCCGCCCAGGGCGTCGTGCAACCCCAGCAGCGCCTCCCGGTCGGCTGAGCAAAGCGACCTGTTCACGGCCCAGTCCGCGTACCCCATTCTTGTCATCCAGGCTCGAAACGCCTCGGTGTTGGGAATGCACAGCCCCCGGTTACTCCACCAGGAGAACTCGTTCTCTGCCAGGTAGAGGTTCAGAAAGGTGCCGGGGAGCGCCCCTGTGAACCTGTTTCGCTGCAGGTGCAACCTCTCCAGCGCGGCAAGGTTCCCCAGGCTGCTCGGAACCCCGCCCGACAGTTGATTGTCGTCGAGGAACAGATGCTCGAGCCCCCCTATGTGCCCCAGCTCCGACGGAATCTCGCCCGACAGGCTGTTCCGCATAAGGGCCATCCACCGCAGTGAGGACAGGTTCCCCAACTCCGGCGGGATACTGCCCGACATTCCGTTGTCGATGATGTACAGTATGTCCAGCGAGGACAGGTTCCCCAGCTCCGGCGGAATCCCGCCTGACATGTCGTTTTGGCGGAGGTCCAGTGCGACCAGCGAGGACAGATTCCCCAGCTCCGGCGGAATACTGCCCGACACTGAAGTGTTGATGATGGACAACACCTCCAGCGAACTGAGGTTCCCCAACTCCGCAGGAATTTTGCCCGACAGGGCGGAGTTTTCGAGGGCCAGCCACGTCAGCGAGCCAAGATTACCCAACTCCGCCGGAATCCCACCCGAAAGGTCGGCGTTGTGCCTCAAGAGCAGCCACTCCAGTTGGTCGAGATCTCCCAACTCCGCCGGAAGCTCGCCCGACAAGCCGTTGTCCTCGAGGATCACTTCCACAACACGCCCCTGGTACGTCGCCACCCCGTACCAATCCGCCAGGTCCTCATCCGACCCCCAATTGGTGTTGTCCGTCCAGTTATCTCCGTCCGTGGCGTCGTACAAGGCCATCAACGCCGCCCGGTCGTTCGCGGCATCGCCGCTGGCGGCACCGGCTTGCGCCGCCAACCGGTCTCCAGCCTCCCCCGGGACGGAAACCGGATTCGTAAGTTGCTCGCAACCACCCGCCCCCGCCACGGCGACGACCAGCAGCAGCAGAGCGTTCACCAACCGCACCGAGTTCCACGATCTCCGTTCCATTCTCCGTTCCTCCCCGTCCGTTGTGGGTGTTAAGGTGCATAAACAGTGGGTGGTCTTGTCACGCTCTGTCAAGCCAGGGGTCTGACCCGGAGTCAGACTGCAATTGAACTGACCTGGATCCGGTTTCCAGCGGGAGATGACTATCCTTATCGCAAAGATGCATTAGGTTCGGCGAAGACAACATTTGGAGATGACAAGTGAACCTCTTACCGAACGAATCCGCACCCTCGACGATGTCCACCGCAAGCCGGGGCCCGGCACCAGGGCCCGGCTACCTCCGCACCGGCATCGTCCACGTCGGCGACCGAGGCGGCAGGAAAGACATCCAAATCCTGATCAGCGCAACCGTACTGCGTCCACGATCCCACGCGTCGTCACCACCTCGAGCCCGCTGGTGTCGCCCAGCGCGGATGGCAGCCCCTGGTTCCAGTCGCGCAGAATCGCCCGGATCCGCCCGGTCGCCGAATCGGTCACGATCGTAAGTGATCGCGGATCATTCCGGTCCACCGTCACCTCCCCCTCGGGCCCGCTCAGTGTGATCCGCTCCAGGGCAACCTCCCAGTCCCCCTCGATCGGGACGGCGAAGAAGAAGTACTTGTTGCCGAATTTGTCCTCGCCGGGGGTGAACGAGAGCGAGAACTCGGCCTGGCCGCCGGGCCCGAACCCTTCGATCCGGTACGGCCCGCCCTCGGGCGGCAGCTTCGGGGCCGTGGTCATCGAGTACACCGGTTCGATCCGCAACTCGCCATTCAGCACCCCGCCCCACAGCACCAGCATCTCACCCTCCGGCCCGGCGCCGGACAGGCTCCCGTTCGTCCAGGTCTCGTCCTTGTTGGCCCGCACCCGGATCACCTTCTCGTAGTAGTAGTCGCTCAGCCAGCCCAGCTCGTAACAGTACCCCATGATGTCGCGGCGGCGCTCGGGCGAAACCAGCGTGCCATCGCGGAAGTCGTAGCCCCAGACGCCGATGCTTCCGTTCGGATAGGGGAAGTCCGGATCCGTGAAGAGCGCGCCACCACACGGAGCGTGTGGGAGGTCGAGGTTGTGCCCCACTTCGTGAGCGAGCTCGGTGTCCCACGGCTTGCCGAAGCTCACCAGTCCGTTCAGCCGCGCGATGCCGCGCACGTATTTGCCCGGCTCCTGGGTGTCCGACACCGCGTACCAGTAGCCCGTGGCCTTCTCTGCCCGGTACACCGGCTCCAGCTCGAGGATAATCCCCCAGGTGTTGCCCTCCACCGTCAGATCGAGCGACGTGATGTATGGCTCCCGGCTCTTCGCGCTGAACTCGCTGAACGGGAACGAATACCTGAAGAGCCCCACCTGCGGACTCTCCGCTCCCAACTCCCCGATGCTGTCGACCCACGGCATCACCGACGAGTCGGGGTTCTCGGCGTACAGAACCGGCACCGCCGTGAGCTCCATCGGCGGTACGTCGATCACGTTCAGCGCTACCGAGCCGCTGTCCGGGTAGCGCGGCTGGCTGCCTTCGGCGCGCGGTATCGTCTCGGCCGAGTCGGCCACGACCGCCAGCTCGAGGCCCGTGACCATGTGCTCGGCGGGGATCGTCGCGTTGTAGGAGGTGCGAAGGTTGCCCTCGTCCGCGTGGGTGACCAGCCGGTCGTCCACGGATCGCATCGTGACGCGGTGGAGCTCCTCGCCGTCGTGTGTGAACGTCGCGACGACCTCGGGCTCGAAGAAGGCGTTCTCCTGGTCGCCGACCACGAAGACCCGGATCAGCGCCTCCCGGCCCGACAGGAGCGGCACGTCCGCGGACCGCCGCTGGATGGCTTGGGTCAGGTAGATGACCGGCATTGACAACTTGACCGCGTCGGGGTTTTCGCAGGTAGCTCCCCGCGCCAGGTCGAGCCCGTCGATCCACCGCTGGAAGGTCACCGAAGGGGAGGCGCACATGCCCGTGCCCGCATACTGCAGCGCTTTCAGGCCTGTCATTTCGGTCATGCGGAATGGAAGCGGCCCGGCCATGTCCGCGTTGTCGCCGACCCTGAGCGTGTCCAGCGCGTTCATGGAGGTCATCGCAACCGGGATTCCGCCGGCGATGGTGTTGTTCGCGAGGTCCAGCGTCTCGAGCTTTCTCAGGTTGCCGATTGCCGGCGCAATCGATCCCGCCAGCCCGTTGCCGGGGAGCGCAAGCCTCCGCACGAGCGTATCACCGTTGCTCACCGTGACGCCGTGCCAGTTTCTCACCGGCGAATCGCTGTCCCAGCCGCTGTTGTTCGTCCAGGAGTCCCCGCCGGTTGCGGCGTAGAATTCCTCCAGCGCGAATCGCTCGGTTACCGTGGCGGGACACTCGATGCCGCGAGCATCCGCGATGCCGTCCAGCCATTCCTGGAACTCGTCGTCGAGGTGGGGACAGATCCGGGTGCTGGAGATGTCCAGGAAGCTGAGGGGCAGATTCATCATCGCCCTCGGCATCAGGCCCACGAGATCCTGGTTGTTGTGGACGTCGAGATGCGCCAGTTCGGTGAGATTGCCGAGTTCGGGTGGGAGTGTGCCGGAGAGGTTGTTGTTGCGGAAAGACAACCGGATGAGCGAGGTGAGCTGGCCAAGTTCCGGTGGTATGGGGCCGGTGAAGCCGTTGTTCCGGGCGCTCAAGACTTCGAGTGCCGACAGCTGGCCCAGTTCAGTGGGTATCGAACCCGTCAGCTGGTTGTCGCTGAGTGTCAGATTCTCCAGCGCGGAAAGGTTGCCGAGTTCGGCCGGAATCGCTCCCGACAGGTTGCTCTGGAAGAGCCACAGAGTGGTCAGCGAGGACAGGTTGCCGAGTTCGGGGGGGATCGACCCGCTGAGACTGGTGCGAGGAAAGTACAGGCCCTGTAGCGTTGACAACTGCCCGAGTTCCGGCGGTATGGAGCCGGTGAGCTGGTTGGTTCCCGCGGACAGGTTCACGATACTGGCAAGGTTGCCGAGTTCCGCAGGAATCGATCCGGTCAGCTTGTTGTCGAATATCCACATCCATTCCAGGTTCGACAGCTTGCCCAGTTCGGGCGGAATGCTGCCCGACAACTGATTGCGCATCAGGAACATTTCCTTGAGTGAGGCCATGTTCCCCAATTCGGGAGGAATGGGCCCTGTGAGCTGGTTGTCATTGAGCCCGAGATCAATCACGTTTTGAAGCTTGCCCAGCTCGGGGGGGAGCGAGCCCGTAATGTTGTTCCTCGAGAGGCTGAGGCCTTCAAGCGCAGTCATGTCGCCCATCTCCGGCGGCAACGGCCCCTCGAACTTGTTGTCGACCATCCACATGCTCTTCAGCTTCTTGAGGTTCCCGAATTCCGCCGGCAGCGGCCCGCTCAACTCGTTTTCGAAGAGCGCCAGGTGCTCCAGGTTGACGAGGTTGCCGAACTCGGGGGGAATCGGCCCCGAGAGGTTGTTCCCTGAGAGGTACATGGTGTCGACGCTCACCATGCCACCGATTTCAGGCGGGATCGGTCCTTCAAGCTTGTTGCTGGAAAGTGACAGGTCCCGGACTTTCGACAGCTTGCCCAGTTCCGGGGGAATTCTCCCCGTCAGGTTGTTCCCGTAGAGAGCCAGCACCTCAAGGCGCGCAAGGTCTCCCAGCTCCGGAGGAATGCTGTCCGTGAGGTTGTTCCAGGGAAGGAAGATCCGGGTGACGTAGCCCTCGGCGTCGGTGGCGATGCCGTCCCAGGTGTTGAGACTTTGGTCCGTGAGCCAGTTCCCGTTCCTCTGCCAGTCCGGGCCGCCCGTCTCGTTGTACAGGGTGACGAGCACCTCCCGGTCCGCGGTCTTCGGAATGCAGGGGAGCGGGTCGCTTTTCCCGAGCGACTCATACCACTCCGCGAGGGAACGCGGTACGCACAGGCTTGTGCTGTGGTGGTAGAACTGCTCCAGGTTGACGAGCCTGGATAGCGTCTCGGGAAGAGGGCCGGAAAGTCCGGTGTTGGTCACGCTCAGGTACTTCAGCCTCACCATGTCGCCCATCTCGGGGGGAAGCGGACCATCGAGTTCCCGGTTTTCTCTCAAGGTGAGATCGCGCAGGCGGCTCAACCGGCCAATGGAGCGCGGAACCGGACCGGAGAGCGAGTTGTTGGACAGGTCGAGGATGAACAGCGTGTCCAGGAGTCCGATCGCCGCGGGGATTTGTCCCGTGAGGTTGTTGGCGTCCAGAGACAGGTTGTCCACGCGGCCGTCGGTGGTGGCATCGACCCCGTGCCATTTCCCGATCGGCGCGTCGCTCAGCCAGTTGGTGTTGTCCGTCCAGTCGTCGCCTCCGGTCGCGTGATACAGCGCCTCGAGAGCGGCCCGGTCGCCGCCGGGAAGTTTCACCGCCACCTCGGCGGTACCGGCCGTCACCGAGTCGTAGGTAGCGGTTATGGTCGTGACCCCGATGTAGCGAGCGGTCACCAGCCCCGTCGTGTCGACCCTTGCGACCCTCGTGTCGGCGCTCGCCCAGGCGATCTCCGGCGATTCCACCTCACGCCCCTCGGCATCGACCACCCTGACCGACAGCCGGGACGTGTCGCCAACCGCGTCGAAGGTCAACGCCGAAGGCCGGACCGAGACACTCCCGGCGCACTCCGCCGGACTGTCGGCTTCCGGGATCGAGTCGTGCCACGTGGCGAGCGAGGGAGGCAGGCACAGTTCGGTGCCGCCCACCAGGAAGCTCTCCAGCTCAATGCGGCTGAAGTACGCGGGGATCAGGCCGGACAGGCTTGTCGCCGCCACGTTGAGGGTTCGCAGGCTGTCGAGTTGCCCGAGCTCCCACGGCAGCCTGCCCGAGAACCCGTTGACACTCAGCGCCAGGTCCCGAAGCAGGCTCAGGTCCCCCGTCTCGGCCGGGATCGAACCCGTGATCCAATTGCGGCTGAGGTCGAGTGTGACCAGCTTGTCCAGCATGCCTATGGACGAATGCATCGGTCCCCGCAGGTTGTTGCCCGCCAGCGACAACCCCACCACCCTGCCGCTGTCGTCGGTCTCCACGCCAGCCCAATCGGACAGCGGTTCGTCGGTACCCCAGTTGGTCCCGTCCGTCCATCCGGTCCCGCGGGTCCGGTCGTAGAGAATCTCCAGGACGTCCCGGTCGTCTTCCGGCAGGGCCACCTCCACCGGGATGGACGCGGTCGTGGAGTCGTAGGTGGCTGTCACCTCGGTTGTCCCGTTCGCGACCGCTGTCACTCTGCCCCGGGCGTCGACCGTCGCGACGGCGTCATCCCCGCTCGACCACGTCACCGAAGCTTCATGCGTGGTGTCCCCCTCGGCGCTCACGTACGTCGCGGAAAGGGTGCCCGTTTCGCCGACCGCGTAGAAGCTCAGCGACGGCAGGTCGACCACCTTGATTGTGATGTAGGCCACGCACCGGTCCGCATCATCCGTCTGCCCGATTCCCCCGAACCAGTCGCTCAGCGAGGGCGGCACGCACACCCCGGAGCCGGCGGCGTAGAGGGTATCCAGCTCCAGCCTCCCGTAGGATCCCGGAACCACTCCGGCGAGGCTGTTGTCGCCGATGTGCAGGTACCGGAGTTCCGCCATGGACCCGAGGCTCCCGGGCAGGAGACCCTCGAGCGCGTTGTCGTTGAGGACCAGGTCCCGCAGTTGCTGCAGCTCCCGCAAGTCCCACGGAATCTCGCCGGCCAGCGCGTTCCCGCTCAGGTCGAGGGTGACGAGGTCGTCCAGTTCCACCACGAGAAGCGGGATCTCGCCGGTGAGGTTGTTGTCGCCGAGCGACAGGCTCACCACCTTCCCCGCGTCATTGGCCTCGACCCCGAACCACTCGGAGAGCGCTTCGTCGCTCAGCCAGTTGGTCGTGTCCGTCCAGCCCTCGCCCCCGGTTAGCCGGTAGATGCTGTCGAGGACCTGCCGATCGTTGAGCTTGAATTCGATCTCCACCTCCGCCGTGGCCGTGAGCGAACCGGAGGTCGCCCGGACCTGCGTGGTGCCGTAGTCGACCGAAGTCACCAGCCCCGTGGAGTCGACCGTGGCGATGGTGGTGTCGGTGCTCGTCCAGGCGATCGTAGCGTCGTGCACGGTGTCACCCGCGGCGTTGAGCAGCGTGGCCGTCAGTCTGGCGGTGTCGCCCAGCGGTGGTCCCTCCATGTAGAGCGACAGGGGGTCGATGTAGACCTTGTCCGTGCACAATTCGTACTCGTCTTCCGTCTCCGAAAGCGCTTTCAGCCATGTTTCCAGGGCGGCCGGAACGCACACACCGTCATTGCCAAAGTAGAAGCGAGTCAGGTCCAGGTTGGCGAAGGTCAACGGGATGGGACCAACGAGGCTTGTCCCGCCGATTGACAGGTACTCGAGGCCACCCGTGTATCCCAAATCGGGTGGTATCCGGCCGCTGATCCCGGGGTTGCGGCCCACATACAGGTCCCTGAGGTTGTCGAACTTCGAGAGTTCGGCCGGGATGGGGCCCGACAGGTCGTTGTCCGACAAGTCGAGGATGAACAGTCTGTCCAGACCGCCGAGTTCCGGCGGGATCGTCCCAACCAGGTTGTTTGTTCTGAGAAACAGGTAGTCCACCCGCCCCTCCCGGGTATCCACACCATGCCACTCCGACAGGTCCGCGTCGCTCAGCCAGTTCGTGTTGTCGGTCCAGCCGTCGCCCCCCGTGGCCTCGTACAGGATCTCCAGGATCTCGCGTTCGGTGAGCGTCGGCGCCACCTCCACCATGGCCTGGGCGGTCGCGGAATCATAGGTCGCCGTGACCTGCGTCTTGCCGAACGCGGCCGCCGTGACCACCCCCGCCGTGTCGACCGTCGCGATTGCGGTATCGGCGCTCCCCCACGTCACCGCCGCGTCCACCGTGTCCCCCTCGGCATCGATCACCGTGGCGGAAAACGTACCTGTCACCCCGGCCGTGTCGAGTGTCAGCCAGTGGGGTTCAATGAGGATCCGCGTGCCGCTCGCATTCACTCCCATGCCGGCCTCGATGGCCGGGACCGTGCCGCCGGGAGCGGTCGGGGTGTCGTCCGCACAAGCTTCCAGCAGCAGCACGCCCACGACGACGCCCGCCAGTGCGGCAGGACCCAGCACCGGACGCGATGGTCGTTGACGCGGACGCGAAGAGCCAACAGGAGCTCGGAACATTCTTCGTCAATAGGATTGTGGAAACTATCCTGACGTGGTGTTAGGGGCCTTTAGAGTAGCATAATCGCTCACTCTCATCCAGTCGCTAGATTGTCCGTCAAACCGGGTCAGTCCCCACCGGGCAAGGACGCGAGCGACCTGGGCGTGCATCGAAACGCCCCGCGGAACGCCGCAGACGTGAAGGGGGGACCATCCGCCAGCCCCACAACCTGAACCCATCCGCCGCCCCACCCGTACTGTCTTGGACCGAAAGGCCGGTCCATGTTAGGTTCCGGCGCAACCTTCGACGAAACGGGAAGGAGAGGCCCAATGGTCACTCGGGAAGACCTGGAGAGCTATCTGATCCGCATGGATGCGGAATTCGAGGAGGTGGACGACGGCATGTTCCTCGTCCGCCCCGAAAACGGCGGCGCACCCATCGTGGTCCACCACTCGGACCCGGTGCTGGTGGTCCGCATGAAGGTGATGGACCTGCCGGCGGACTCCGGCAACCTCGGCGATCTCTACGAGGCGCTGCTCAGGCTCAACGTGTCGGATGTGATCCACGGCGCGTACGGGCTCGAGGAGCACGAACTGATCATCAGCGACACGTTGCAACTCGCCACGCTCGACTTCGGGGAACTGCGGGCGTCGCTGGACAGCGTGCAGCTGGCCGCGTCTTCGCATCTGGCGCGGATCAGGGCGCTGGCCGGCATCGGAGGGGGCGAATAGAAATGGGCATCTTCAGCAAGTTCTCGACGCTGATCAAGTCCAACATCAACGATCTGATAAACCGGGCCGAGAACCCGGAGAAGATGTTGAACCAGATCATCCTCGACATGAGGGACCAGCTGGCGAAGGCCAAGCGCGAGGTGGCGGCCGCGATCGCCGACGAGCGCAAGCTGCGCGGCCAGCTGGACGACGAGGTCAAGCAGTCGCGGGAGTGGGAGAAGCGGGCCATGCTGGCCGTGCGCCAGGGACGCGACGACCTGGCCAAGCAGGCGCTGGTCCGCCAGCAGGAGCATGCGGAGCGAGCGGCGGCGCTGGACCAGACGTGGCGTGCCCAGTCGGCCGAGACCGAGAAGCTCAAGGGCTCGCTCCGCCAGCTCAACGACAAGATCGAAGAGGCGAAGCGCAAGCGGAACCTGCTCATCGCCAAGCAGAAGCGGGCCCAGGCGCAGCGCCGCATTCACGAGACGATGTCGGGCCTGTCGGACACCTCGGCCTTCGAGGCCTTCAACCGCATGGCCGACAAGATCGACGAGGAGGAGCGCCGCAGCCTGGCCCACGCCGAAGTCAGCGAGGCGCTCGCGGGCGACACCCTCGAGACAGAGTTCCTGCGACTGGAATCGGGCTCCGACGACGCGGATGTTGACCACCGGCTGCACGCGCTCAAGGCCGAGATGGGACTGCTTCCCGCCGGGGCTGCCGAGGCCCCGAAGCAGCTCGAATCGGGTGAGGACGACGACGGGGAAGCGGACGAGGGTGACGCGGCGCCGGCCGAGGAGGCCCCGGTCCGCGAAGCCGAGCTGCTGGAGGAGTTCGAGAAGCTCGAGAACAAGTGAGGTACGGAGTCCGTCCGTGAGCGTCGTCTACCTGAACGGCGACTATCTCCGCGCCGACGAAGCGAAGATCTCCGTCAACGACCGGGGATTCCTCTTCGGCGACGGCGTCTACGAGGTGACTCCGGCATACCACGGCCGCCTCTTCCGCTGGGCGCAGCATCTGACGCGCATGCGGAGGGGGCTGGCCGCGCTCGGGATCGACTTCGACGCGGCCGCGCTGGAGGAGGTGAAAAAGGGACTGCTGGCCCGGAACGGCCTGGACGACGCTCCCGCGGCGTACATCTACGTGCAGGTGACCCGCGGCGTCGCGCCCCGCACCCACGCCTTCCCCAACCCTCCCGTCCCCCCC
>VXOC01000129.1 GCA_009840215.1 Gemmatimonadota bacterium
CCCCCGAACCCCGGAGTCACCCCCTTGCAATACGCCCGTCTCGGCGACAGCGGCATGATCGTCTCGCGCATCGCGCTCGGCTGCATGAGCTTCGGCAGCCGCGAATGGCGCCCCTGGATCCTCGAGGAGGACGAGGCCATGCCCTTCTTCCGGCGCGCCGTCGAACTCGGCATCAACTTCTTCGACACGGCGGACGTCTACTCGCTCGGGGTCAGCGAGGAGATCACCGGGAAGGCGGTGCGCGAGTTCGCGTCCCGCGACGAGGCGGTCGTCGCCACCAAGGTCAAGATGCGGATGGGGCCGGGGCCGAACCGGGGCGGACTGTCCCGCAAACACATCATCCAGTCGTGCGAGGCGTCGCTCAGGCGGCTGGGCGTGGAGCGGATCGACCTCTACCAGATCCACCGCTGGGACGCGTACGCCCCGGTCGAGGAGACGCTTTCGGCGCTCGACCAGCTCGTCCGCCAGGGCAAGGTCCTCTACCTGGGCGCGTCGTCGATGTACGCGTGGCAGCTCATGAAGATGCTGTCGGTGTCGGAGCGGCGCGGGTGGGCGCGCTTCATTTCCATGCAGAATCACTACAACCTCGTCTACCGCGAGGAGGAGCGGGAGATGATGCCGCTCTGCGTCGCGGAGGGGATCGGGGTGATTCCATGGTCGCCGCTGGCGCGGGGCCTCCTGACGGGGAAGCGCAGGCGCGGGCAGCAGACCGCCTCGCTCCGGGACGCGAACGACGATCTCACCGGCGAACTCTATGACCACGAGAACGACTGGGACGTGGTGGACGCCACGGTGCGCGTGGCCGAGCGGCGGGGCGACGATCCGGCCCAGGTGGCGCTCGCGTGGCTGCTGTCGAGGCCGGCCGTAGTGGCGCCCGTCGTGGGTTTCACGAGGGTGGAACAGATGGACTCGGCGTGCGCGGCGGTGGAGCTGGCGCTCACCCGGGAGGAGTGCGCCGAGATGGAAGCACCCTACAGGCCGCACGCGGTGCGCGGGTGGCTGGACGGGCCGGTGCAGCTGCCGGGGATCAGCTCGTGAGCGGGCAGGGGAGGGTTGCGGTCGCCGGCGGTGATGGGCGCTCCGGTGGAGCCGGGGTGAAGCGGAAGGGCATTCCGGGATTGACGCTGACCCGGGCCGACTTCGAGGCCGCGCGACGGCACGTCGCCCCGCACGTCTACCGCACCCCGATGCTTACCAGCCGGTCGCTGAGCGAAGTGTGCGGGCTGGACGTGCGGCTGAAGGCCGAACTCTTTCAGCGCGGGGGTTCCTACAAGGTTCGGGGCCCGCTCAACAAAATCGCGAAGCTGAGCGACGAGGAGCGGGCGCGGGGCGTGATCTGTTCGTCGGCGGGCAATCACGCGCAGGGCGTGGCGATCGCGGCGCGGCACTACGGGGTGCGCGCGGTCGTGGTCATGGCCGAGAACGCCACCCGTTCCAAGATCGCCGCCACGAAGGGATACGGGGCCCGGGTCGTGCTGCACGGCAACATCTGGGACGAGGCCAACCGGAGAGCGCTCGAGCTGGTGGAAGAAGAGGGCTTCACCTACGTCCACCCCTTCGACGACCCCGATCTGATCGCGGGGCAGGGCACCCTGGGTCTGGAGATCATGGAACAGTTCCCCGAAGCCGAGGTGGTGGTCGTGCCGATCGGGGGTGGGGGGCTGATTTCGGGGATCGCGATGGCGGTGAAGTCGGTGAAACCGGGTATCCGCGTGATCGGGGTCGAGTCTTCGGGGGCGCCGGCCATGAAGCGCAGCGTGGAGGCGGGCGGGTGCGTGACGCTCGACGAGATGGGCTGCATCATCGACGGGCTGAGGGTGATGAGGGTGGGGGACCACACCTGCTCGGTCGTGTCCCGCTTCGTCGACGAGATCGTGACGCTTCCGGACGAACGGATCTTCGACGCGGTGCTCTGGCTGATGACCAGGGCGAAGCTGGTGACCGAGGGCGCGGCCGCGTCGCCGGTGGGGGCGCTGCTGGAGGGGCTGGTGGATGCACCCCCGGGGACGAAGACGGTTTGCGTGCTCAGCGGAGGGAATCTGGATGTGGAACAACTGCGCGGACTGTCCTGGAATTAGGCAGCCCGTGGACCAGCCCGGCGCCTCGTCGCTGGGCGGTCTTGTCCACCGACTGCCAGGCAGCCACGGGGTGATCCGCGGCGAGTGGATCCAATGAGCCAGAGTGAGGCCCGGTTCATCGTACGGCTCGCCGCCGAGGTCGCCAGCAAATCGAACCGCACCCGGCGCCGATTTCATAAACAACTGGCAGACAATCTGAAAGATGCGCTGACCTCCAGCGATACTGGAGCCACGGTTACCGACCGCTGGAGCCGCCTGTTCGTGACGGTTCCCGGGTCCGGGACCATGGTGGCGGCAACGCGGGTCTTCGGGATCAGTTCCTTCTCCGAGGTGGACGCCGTCGTGCCCGCCGACCTCGAGACGATCGTCCGGGTCGGGCACGAATCGTACACTGAGGCGGTGAGGGGCCGCCGGTACGCGGTCGCCGCCCGCCGCACCGGCCGCCAGTCCTTCTCGTCCCAGGACATCCGGGTAGAGCTGGGAGCCGCCCTCAACCCGTACGGCACCGTCGACCTGACCGCCCCCGAAGTCACCGTTTCGGTCGAAGTGCGCGACGACCGGGCGTACCTCTTCTCCGGGCGTACCGAGGGACCGGGCGGGTTGCCCCTGGGGGTGCAGAGCCGCGCGGTCTGCCTCATCTCCGGCGGCTTCGACTCGGCGGTCGCGGCCTGGCTGCTCCTCAAGCGGGGCGTCGCCCTCGACTACGTCTTCTGCAACCTGGCGGGACCGGCGTTCGAGCGCTCGGTCGTGCAGGTCACGAAGGTGCTCGCCGACCACTGGAGCTACGGACACCGGCCCCGCATGCACATCGTGGATTTCGGCGACGCGGTGGCCGAGCTGCAGAGCAGCGTCACGCCGCGGTATTGGCAGGTCGTGCTCAAGCGGCTGATGTACCGGGCGGCCGAACAGGTGGGATCCGAGGTGGGCGCGGACGCGGTGGTCACCGGGGAATCGCTCGGGCAGGTGTCGTCCCAGACGCTGCGCAACCTGCGTGCCATCGAAGCCGTGGCGACGCTGCCGGTTCTGCGCCCGCTGGTCGGGTTCGACAAGGAGGAGATCATCCGCATCGCGAAGCGGATCGGTACCGCCGCGCTGTCCGCGCGCGTCCGCGAGTACTGCGCGATCCTGGAGGGCAAGCCGGTCACGGCGGCCAAGGTGATCGCCGTGGACCGGGAGGAGGCGCCGCTGGATATGGAACTGGTGGACCGCGCGGTGGCGGAGCGGCGGGTGCTGGACCTGCGGGGTCTGGATGAGACCGATCTGAGTCGCGACTATCTCTGGACGGACGAAGTGCCTCAAGGCGCGAGCGCAATCGACTGTCGGCCCGCGAACCAGGACGATGGCTGGCGCCTGCCCGGATCACGCAGGGTGCTGCCGCCGGACTTCCCGTCCCTTGCAGAGTCGCTCGACAGAACGACGCGTTACGTCCTTTTTTGCGACAACGGTGTTCAGTCCGCGCAGCTGGCGAACCTTCTGCAGACGGTGGGGTATGAGGCATACGCGCTGCGGGGTGGGACCGGGGCTGCTCGACGGAGTGTCAGGGTCAGGGACTTGCCATGAAGAACCGATCGCTTCGAAAACCACCTTTCCGACACTCCTGTCGCCTGTCCCCCCTCCCCCCAGCCTCGATGATCGCCGCGGTGGCCCTCCTTGCCGCCTGCGACAGTGCGCAGCCCCCCATCGTGTGCGACACTCTGCCTGACGACACCCTGTTTGTGCATCAGGGTCTTTCGGTGACTCCCTGTTTCGAGGATCCGGAGATGGGCGAGATCACCATGAGCGTCGTGTCGTCGGACACGGGGAGCGTCACCGCGCGCGTGGTGGGATACACCGTCGCAATCAGGGCGGTATCCGTGGGAAGGGCCACCATCACGGTGACGGCCACGGATCCCGACATGCTGACGGCATCGACGAGTTTCACTGTAGAAGTGCCCAACCGGCCTCCCTGGAGGCGTGGGCGGATGCCGGATGCGGCCATGTTCTCCGGGCATGTCTCCGTACGGTTGGTCTCCGACTTCTTCTCCGATCCCGACAATCAGGAACTGACCTACTCGGCCACATCCTCGAATCGGGTCGTTGTCTCGGCATCCCTTTTCGGGGACAGCCTGGTCCTGAATGCCCGGCGCGAGGGCACTTCGATTCTGACGGTGACGGCGACCGATCCCGGCGGGGAGTCCGTGTCCCAGGAATCCACGGTCACCGTCAGTGTCCCGGTCGACATCTTCCGCGATGATTTCGAAACGGAGGCGAGCTTCGACGATTGGGAACTGGGCAGCAATTCCGATGCGGTAATCACCCAGGGCCGGCTCCAGGTGTACAACGTTGTGGCGGGACTCCTGGGCTGGATTGAAACCGAGGTTGCCGCGGCACCATGGGAAGCTTCTGCATCAATGGGCAATGCGACGGACAGTGTCTTTGTCGGGCTCGTTGCCGTGGTCGACCACAGCCGGTTCCCCGCCTATCTCATCCAGATTGGAACGGACTACGAAACCTTTGACGACGAGTTGGGGCGAACGAACTACCGGTTTTTCATATGGGACAACGAACGGGAGGTATGGGTGTATGCGGATGGCTGGTACGGAACCTCGCCCCTGGTCGCGGACGTCGGCCTGCTCACTGAAGTGACGCTCACCGCCCAGGGTGGAGATCTGACGGTGCATATGGGGGGGCAGGAGGTGGTGCGCGTGGACCTGGTGGGCAGGAATCTCTCCGACGACTTGACCTTTCTTGCGGTGGTGAGCTGGCCCAAGTGCTGCGAAACGGGTCATGCCGGCGTCGTCGACTGGGTCGAGCTGAGGGGGATTTCCGTGGACGGTTCTTCGATGGCCGGCTCCCGGACCACTCCCGGCATCGGCGGCCGGTTGCCGGAGATCCGGCTCGAACCCGGCATCTTCTCCGAGTCCGTCAGGTTGGTCCCGCGAGGACGCTGAACGTCAGCGGGTCACAACGCTCCGGGTTGACCATCGCCTGCCCGCGGGACACATTGTCGCACAAGTTATCGCAAACCCTGACTGGCTCCTGGGCGCGCAAATGGGAAAACCACGGCACCCATTATTCATAGGGCACCCGGCAGACCGGTCCGTTGCGGGCCCGTGGATTCTCCCGGTCTTTGCGGCAGCTGCGCTCGCAACGTGTGACGGGGGCATCTCCGAGCCGCCCGTGCCGCAGAATCAGCCGCCCCGGGTTTCCTCGCCGATTGCGGACCAGGTCGTTTCGGATTCGGTGGTGCTCAACCTTGCGGCGCACTTCACCGATCCGGATGGAGACGCGCTGGTCTTCACCGCCACCTCTGCAGACCCGGCGGTCGCTCTCGTGCAGGTGGCAGGCGCCACCGCGGTCATCTACGCGGTCGTCTCCGGCTCGACGACCGTAACGGTCAGGGCCATCGACCCGGACGGCGCATCGGTCACGCATACTTTCGCGGTGACCGTGCCGAACCGGGCTCCACTGGTGGCCGGGCCGCTGCCCGATGGCGAGGCGCTGGCAGGCGACCAGCTGGTGACCCGCGTTTCGGGCCATTTCACGGACCCGGACGGGGACTCGCTGACCTTCGCCGCCGCTTCCTCCAACGCGGGCGTCGCGACGGTCACTACGAGTGCGGACGAGATCACGGTGCGAGCGATCCTGCCCGGAGTCGCCGCGATCACGGTCACCGCGACCGATCCGGAGGGTCTGTCCGTTGCGCAGGACTTCACCATGACGGTACCCAACCGGGCGCCCCGCCTGGCGGACACGCTTCCCGACCTGGTGATTGAGGTGGGCGGCGAGACGACTGCCGATCTCACTGGGTACTTCGCCGATCCGGACGGAGAGGAGCTCGACTTCACGGTCGTCTCGTCGAAAGAGGAGGTGGCCGCCGTGGGAGTCTCGGGCGTCGAAATGACTGTCGGTGCCATCGCCAAGGGCACGACGACCATTACAGTCATGGCAACCGATCCGGGCGGATTGCTGGCAGTGCAGGAGTTCGCGGTCATGGTGCCGAATCGTGCCCCGGTGGTGGCGGACGCCATGGCGGACATCGAGGTGGAGGTGGGGAGCGAGGCCGTCGAGGACGTGTCGCTGCACTTCACCGACCCGGATGACGATACGCTTGTCTTCACGGCCGCCTCGTTCTCGCCGGCGGTGGCGACAGCGACCGTTTCGGGAGACGAGTTGACGGTCGCAGCGGTCGCCAAGGGCACGGCGACGATCGAGGTGACGGCGGCCGACTCCGAGGGACTGACGGTGAGCCTGACGTTCTCGGTGATGGTTCCCAACCGGGCGCCGCTGGCGTCGCAGGCGCTGCCCGATGTCGAGGTCACCGTGGGTGAGGTGGTACGCGTCGATCCGGCTTCCCACTTCACGGATCCTGACGGCGACGAGCTGACCTTCGCGGTGGAGTCGTCGGATGCCTCCCTGGTCGCTGCGAGCGTTGCGGGCGACCAGGTTGCGCTGAGGGGTGTCGGCAAGGGCGAGGCGCGGGTGACGGTTACTGCCACCGACACCGAAGGGCTGACGGCTGAACAGAGCTTCCGGGTCAGGGTGCCGAACCGGGCGCCGCGAGTCCTGGACGCACTTCCGGACATCGAGCTGGCGGTGGACAACGAATTGTTGCTGGGCCTGTCGGCACACTTCACGGACCCCGACGGCGATCCCCTCTCCTTTGCGGCGCAGTCCTCCGATACCGGAGTGGCCACGGCGAGAGTCGAGGGGGAGGGTCTTGCAATCGGCGCAGTGGCGGCCGGCACCGCGACGGTCACGGTGACGGCGTCCGACTCGGAGGGGCTGGAGGTCACGCAGAGCTTCCAGGTTCTGGTGCCGAACCGGAGACCGGTGGTCAAGGTGCTGATTCCCGGCCACCGCGTACAGGTCGGTCAAGTGGCCACGGTGTACCTCCCGGACCACTTCGAGGATCCGGACGGGGACACCCTCACATTCGGCGCCCGGTCGGCGCTGCCCGCGGTTGCGTCGGCCGACGTTGCAGGCAGCGACCTCAGCATTCGTGCCATCTCGAAAGGGATCACCACGGTGACGGTCTACGCCGCCGACCCCGGCGGTCTGGTGAACGGCATCAGTTTCGATGTGCTGGTCCCCAACCGGGCACCGCGGGTGGCGGCGCGTTTCGGCGACAGGCGTCTGGAGGCGGGTGAAGACGTTGCCCTGACGCTCTCGAGCCGTTTCGAGGACCCGGACGGGGACGCACTCGCCTTTGCGGTCGAGTCCTCGAGTCCGGCGATCGCGACGGCCACGATCGCGGGGGACGATTTACAGGTCACCGCCGTCGCCGCGGGGACCACCAGGGTGACGGTGACGGCGTCGGATCCCGAGGGCTGGTCCGCCACCCAGAGCTTCACGGTAACCGTCGTCGAAACTCCGACCGACCACAATCCGCAGGCCGTCGGCACGATCCCGGATGCACACCTGGGGGTGGGAGATCAGGCCACCATCAGTGTCTCGGGCTACTTTACGGACCCGGATGGCGACGAACTGACCTTCGACGCGTCCTCGTCGGATGCTTCAGTCGCGGCGGCCTCGATTTCCGGCGATGCGTTGTCCGTGACCGCCGGCGTCGACGGGACGGCCACCATAACGGTCACGGCCACCGACCCCGGCGGTCTCTTCGCCACCCAGAGCTTCACCGTGAGGGTGAGTGACGACCCCGGCAACCGCGCCCCCCGACCCAACGGCACGATCCCGGATGCATACCTGGGGGTGGGAGACCAGGCCACCATCAGTGTTTCGGGCTACTTTACGGACCCGGATGGCGACGAACTGACCTTCGACGCGTCCTCGTCGGATGCTTCGGTCGCGGCGGCCTCGGTTTCCGGCGATGCCCTTTCCGTGACCGCCGGCGTGGAGGGAACGGCCACCATTACCGTCACGGCCACCGACCCTGACGGGCTCTTCGCCACCCAGAGCTTCACCGTGAGGGTGAGTGACGACCCCGGCAACGGCGCCCCCCGACCCAACGGCACGATCCCGGACCAGACGCTGATCGTGGGAGACGAACTGGTCTTCGATGTCTCGGGGTTTTTCACGGACCCGGACGGCGACGACCTCTCCTTTGCCGCGGCTTCCTCCAACACCGGCGTGGCAACGGCCTCCACTTCGGGCGTGAATGCGGAGGTTGGCGCGATCTCTCCGGGAACGGCCACCATCACCGTCACCGCCACCGACCCCGGCGGCCTCTCGGCGACCCAGTCGTTCGGCGTTACCGTCGACGAGCGGATCGTCGACCATGGCTTCGACATTTCTCTCATTTACCATGACAATGTCGGAGCCACCTACCGCCCGACGATCGATGCCGCCGCGTCGCGGATCATGTCGATGCTGGCCGACAACGAATTCTGGGATGCCCCGTTTGACACCACGTACACCTGCGGCGGCGAGTCCTTCCCGCTGGGGACGGTCGACGACGTTGCGATCTTTGTGCGTACCAGGTCGATAGACGGCCGTCGCGGAAGGTTGGCCGAGGCGCGTTTGTGCCTCACGCGTCAGGACACGTATTTCCCGATCGTTGGGGTCATTCGGTTCGACCGAGCCGACATGGCTGAAATGCACGCGGACGGCTGGCTGGAAGAGGTCGCCATGCACGAAATCCTGCACGTCATGGGTATCGGTACCAACTTCCTGGCACACAAGCTGGCGGGCGGCGGTTCCGACCGTCACTTCACGGGCCCCCGGGCCATAGCGGCGTTCAATGCGGCGGGTGGCACGGACTACACGGGGAACAAGGTGCCGACGGACCAACGCTGGGCTCATTGGCGAGAGTCGGTTCTGGATGCGGAGCTGATGACTCCATCGGCCGAAGTCGGCTCCCTGCAACCCATGAGCTTGATCACTCTCCAGGCCCTCGCCGACCTTGGATTCAACGTGGACCTCTCCTTTGCCGAAGACTACGAATTGCCCTCGTCGGGACCCCAGCCCGACGAGGATCCCGGATTTGTCTTCGACCTGAGCGACGATGTGATCGCGGGACCCATCGTGGTCATCGACCGCGAAGGCAAGATCGTGCGGGTCATCCCCGGCCGCTGACCGCCGGTCGGCGCGCAGGTTGGACAACCCGATGACGGTGGCGCAGCCTCGGTGCGTGCCCATCGCAAACCGCCGCACGGCCTGACCGTGGCGTCTCCACGGTCCCCTTGCTATCCTCCAAATCCCCACCTCTGCAACGACCCCTCCAGCGAGGACGACCATGACGCTGCGAATCAACGACATCGCCCCGGACTTCGACGCCGAGACCACCGAGGGACCCATCAGCTTCCACGACTGGATCGGCGACGGCTGGGCGATCCTCTTCTCCCACCCCAAGGACTTCACGCCCGTGTGCACCACCGAGCTCGGTACGATGGCCGGACTCAGGGACGAGTTCGCCAGGCGCAACTGCAAGGTCCTGGGGATCAGCGTGGACGGGGTCGCCGATCACAGGGAATGGTCCTGGGATATCGAGCGCTCGCAGGGACACGCGCTCAACTACCCCCTGGTCGGCGACCCCACGCTCGCCGTCGTCAAGCGCTACGACATGCTGCCGGCCAACGCGGGCGACACCAGCGAGGGCCGCACGCCGATGGACAACGCCACCGCCCGCTCGGTCTTCGTGATCGGTCCGGACAAGCGCATCAAGGCGACGCTGACCTACCCGATGAGCACGGGCCGCAACTTCGCCGAGATCCTGCGTCTGCTCGACTCGGTTCAGTTGACGGCGAAGGAACAGGTCGCCACCCCCGCCAACTGGGAGCGGGGGGATGACGTGATCATCCTGCCGGCCGTTTCGGACCAGGACGCGAAGGAGAAGTACCCGGAGGGATGGGAGCAGCCGCTGCCGTACATGCGGATCGTGCCGCAGCCGGAGTAGGGGCTTTTACGGAATCAGCCTCCGTGCCCGTGGCTTCACCAGGAACAGCCCCTCGCGCCGGCTCGACAGCAGCACCGTGCCGCTCTCGAAGTAGGGGTAGACGCTCCAGGTGCCGTCGAATCCGGACTCGTCGTCGCTCCACGGGGTCGTGTCGAAGAACCCCAGCTCGACGGGGTTCTCCGGGTCACTGATGTCGAGCACCCTCAGTCCCGCCCGGTTGTTGGACATGTAGAGCCGGTCGCCGCGCACGTACAGGTTGTGGTCCGTGACCTTCGTGGGGCTGTAGTACTCCTTGACCAGGATCGGGTCGTCCAGATCCGCCAGGTCCCAGATCAGGGTGCGCGTGGCTTCGACCGCGCCGCTCACCTCGTCCAGCTCGTCGTTGGAGTAGAAGTAGCGGTGGTCATCGGTGAGCCAGCCCTGGTGGGCGTAGGCCACGTTGGCGTATTCCGCCTTGGCGACCGCGACGGGGTTGTCCTTGTCGGTCACGTCCGCCACCGAGAGCGCGGTCTCGTTCGAGTTCACGCAGATCTCGCGGCCGCGGTAGTCCTCGTCGGGTCCGTGGTAGATGACGCACTGGGTGTCGTGCGAGTTCCCCGTGTTGGAACGACCGGTGTTGGCGTGCGCGAAACAGCCCGCGAAGACCGGGTTGAGGGGGTCGTTGATGTCCACGATGTGCGAGCCGCCGCCGCAGGTTTCGCCGCCGCCCGACGACCCCACCAGGTACGCGTACCCCGTCTCCTCGTTGATCGCCACGTTGTGCACGGATCCGATGTCCGTGTACATGGCGGTCGCCTCGAACTCGACGGGCTCGGCGACGTCACGCAGCTGGGTGAGGTCGAAGACCTGCATGCCGTGCGCCCCGGCGCCGTCGGCGACGATGAAGGCGTGGTCCTTGAAGACCTTGATGTCGCGCCAGGTGCTGGCCGGGCTCCCATCGGTCCTGGCCAGGTTGCCCAGGTAGCGGGGGTTGTAGGCGTCCGTCACGTCGACGAACGATGCCCCGTCCATCCGGCCGACCAGCGCGTACTCCCGCCCGGTCTCCGGGTCGGTCCAGCCCCACACATCGTTGAGCCGTGCGCCCCTGGCGGCGCCCAGCTCCTCGCGGGGCAGGAAGGAGAGGAGGTCGACGTGGTCGCAGTCGTAGTCGGCGGCTTCCCCGTCGTCGCAGGCGATCTCGCCGCCGGTGATGGCGGGGAGGGGGGCGTGCTCGGCGACCAGGCGACCCGATCGCACCCAATCACCCGATTCGTTGGAATACACGAGAACCGCTCCCATGCCGAAGTCGGCGGAGGGGTCGGATACTACCGCGAGCTGACCGGCCAGCGACAGGGTGGTCCGCGCGAAGGCCGGTCCTTCCTCTGCTTCGTAGTAGAGTGGGGACGTGCCCGCGGCGATCCAGGATCCTTCGCTGTGGCGATACGCCTGGAAGCGCCGGGCGCCGCCCACGAGCAGGGTCTCGCCGTCCGCCGCCAGGGAACTTCCCCAACCGGGGCGCATCTCCTCGTCCGCCGGCTCCAGCGTTCCGATTGATTGCCAGGTCCCGTCGACTTTCGCGTACCGATGGACGACCCCAGCCCGCATCTGCCCGACCAGGACTTCGTTCCCTGCAACGGCGAGGGAGGACCCGAAGAACGAGGGTGATCCCGTCTCGTCCGGGGGGGAGAGAACCGCAGTCGACTCCCATTCGCCACCCTCGGCCGGCCTCTCGTATAGCTGAACGGCATCTTCGCCGGGATTGCCGACGGCCAGGAGATTGCTCCCCAGCGCGACCGGGGTCGTGCGCACCGGACCTGACGGCCGGGGCCCGAGGAAACTACCGGTCTCGGACAGCTCTCCGTCTTCGGCGACTCGGTACATCTGCACTTCCTGGCCATCTTCGAGCCGATCCATGGCAACCATCAGGTCGGCTCCGTGACCCGCCAGCATGTCCCCGACTCCGGAATTGTGAAAGGCCACGATCCACACGGCCGGATCCGCACTCGGGTCTCCGATGTCCTGCAGGTGGGACCGCATGACCGACATCCCGCCGGTCCCCACAAATACAAAGTCGCCAGACTGTGCCAGCGATGTGCCGAAGCCGTCGCCGGCCCGGGGCGTGCGGGGCTGCCCCTGGAGATCAAGGGTTGATCTCAGCATCGAGACGTTGGTCCACTCCTCACCTTCGCGCGCAAAGACCCATACGGTGCCGGGCTCCCGCTCGTGGGCCGCCTCACCGACGAGGATGTAGTCGCCGGCAATGAGGACGGCGCCGCCGAAGGCCTGGGCGGTGGCAGGGGTGGGCAGGGCCGCGAACACCGAAGCCGCAACGACGACGGTGGTTACAGCGAAAACAGGCACCAGTCGCATGGACCGGCAACGATTGACGGAACAAGCGTCCGCCAGGAGTTCGAACAAACGCACGGCGAGATCCTCCGCTCGGCAGGTGGGAATGGCTTCGGTAATCTATGCCGCTACTGGCCGACCGTCGACATGTAATGACTAGTTTCCATTATGGAAAGTGTAGTGTACATTGGGCTGACCCCCGCCACCGGCTGGGCACCGTTGGGACCCGATGGGCTACTTCACCCCCTCGGGCAACCGCCTCACGACCACCTCCGGTACGTCCAGCTCGTTGATCTCCAGGTAGGCCGCCAGGCCGTCCGGTCCGAAGGCCACGGGCATCGTGGCGCCCGGCAGGGTGCCGATGTACGCGCCGCCGGGCGTCAGGATGTCGATGGGACCGGGCCTGCGCGGCCGCGGCCTGTCCTGCGAGGGAGCGAAGGTCCCCGACAGCATCGTTTCGAAATCCAGATCGGGGAACCCGTCGGCGGGGACGCGTCCCACCCAGATATTCCCCTCCCAGGTCGTCTCGAGTGTCTCGATGAGCGGGATGTCCCCGCTGAACCGCGCCTCGCCGATACTCGAGATCAGGTTGTCGATGCCGCCGACGATCCCTGCCACACCTCCCCCCGAAGCGGCCGCTTCCCTGAAGCCGCGTTGGAGGTGCCTCGTGTATTCCTCGAGGCGTCGGTCGGTCCAGGGTCGCGGGGCCAGCCGGCGAACCAGGACGCGGGTCACTTCCGGGGACGGTCCCGCGATCCGGATGGCGTAGTCCTGCGAATTCGAGATGGCCACGGCTCCGTCCGGGAGCGGCCCGAACAGGAACTCCGCCTGGAAGCCCGCACCCCCATCGCTGCTCATGACGGCGCTGACGGTATCCTCCCGGCTGTCCTCTTCGCCGAGGTGCAGGCGCAGGACCTGCCGGGGACCGTCGACGACCCTGATCGACCCTATCCTGGTCACGGAATCGATCTGCACTTCCCACACCCGGGTGACGCGCAGGATCAGATCTCCCGACCAGCGGTCCGCCATGCGCAACCGGGGATTCCTGCCCGGTGACTCCGCGGGAGTGCGGTTATGGCTCGGCCCGACACCCGGATACCGCACCATGCGCTCGAAACTCCCGCCCGGAGCGAACACGTGGTAGGCGAAGTGTCCGTTGTCGGGCACCACGGTGCGGCCGTCGGCGAGCGCGAAGGCCTCGGTCGCGTCGCGGAATTCCCCCGGGCCCTCCCCCTTCCGGCCGAAGCGTCTGACCAGGGTCCCCCGCGGATCGACGACGATCACTTCCAGTTCGTCTCCCGACAGGTCGGCGATGTGCAGGTTCCCCCTGGCGTCGAAGCTCAGGGAGGTGACGGTCGTCAGCAGTTCCCAGTCGGAGCCGCCGCCGCCGACCCGGTAGACCTCGGGGATGTCGGCGTTCAGGAGCCGGTCTTCCACGGGCAGTTCGACGACCTCCTGGGCATGCGCGGGTCCGGCGATCACCAGGGCGATCGCGATCCGGGCCGGCATGCGGGAAGGGGACACGCTCATTCGGAAGTGTACCCACCGCGCCCTCCGCGCCGCCAGCACCTCCGCGGGTTACCGGGGACGGACGACGAACAGTCCCCCGGTCCGGCTGGATACCAGCACGCTGCCGCTCTCGAAGAAGGGATAGACGCTCCACGCTCCCACGAACCGTGTTCTGTCCGCTCCCGGGGACGTCGTGTCGAAGTAACCCGCTTCGACGGGGTTCTCGGGGTCGCCGATGTCCAGGACGCGCAGCCCGGCCCGCTTGTCGGTGACGTAGAGCCGGTCACCGCGCACATGGAGGTTGTGTTCGGGACCGCCAACGGGCGCGAAGTACTCCTTGACCAGGAGGGGATCGTCCAGATCCGAGACGTCCCAGATCAGGGTCCGCTGGCGCTCCGCCGTTCCCGTCATCTCGTCCATCTCGTCGGTGGAGTAGAAGTGCCGGTGATCCTCCGTGAGCCAGCCCTGGTGGGCATAGCCGAGGCCAGGATACTGGGCGGTCGCAATGGGATTGGGGTTCCGCTTGTCTGTGAGGTCCGCGACGGAAATGGCGGTCTCGTTTGCGCTCAGGCAGATTTCGCGGCCCTGGTAGGTTTCGTCCGGGCCATGGTAGACGACGCATTGGGCGTCGTGGGTGGTCCCCGTGAGCCGCCGGCCCGTGCCGGGATGCGCGAAACAGCCGGCGAACACCGGGTCCAGCGGGTCGCCGATGTCCACGATGTGCGCGCCGCCGCCGCAGGTCTCCCCGCCGGTGGAGGTCAGCAGGAACGCGAACCCGGTTTCGGCGTTGATCGCCACGTTGATCGAGGCTTCGACACCGTTGTAGACGGCGGAGGGCGTGAAGTCACGGGGTTCGGCCACTTCCCGAAGCTGCCGCAGGTCGAACACCTGCATTCCATGCCGTCCCGCGCCGCCGGCGACGATGAACGCGTGGTCCCGGAAGACCTTGACGTCGCGCCAGATCGTGATCCGGCTCCCGGCAGTGGCGGCCAGGCTCCCCAGGTAGCGGGGCAGGTGCGGTTCGGTGACGTCGATGAATGCGACGCCGTCCATGCGTCCCACCAGTGCGTATTCCCCGCCGGTCCGAGGATCCGTCCACCCCCAGACGTCGTTGAGCAGGATGGTGTCGGCCGCGCCCAGTTCCCGGGGCGACAGACGGGAGAGGAGGTCCACGCGGTCGCAGGGGTAGCCGTCGGCGGATCCGTTCTTGCAGGGGATCACGTGAACGGGTTCCTGGGCTGTCCCGGGTGCCGTGAGGATGAGAACCCCCACACCCCACGCCGCGGCAAGGGTGCAGATTCCATGGACGACGGCCTGTGGGGACATCCGTCGCTGACGTTCCGCTCGTTTCATCGGGTAAGCTCCATCCGCTCCGCCAGAACTTCCATCACGTGCCGTGCCCGCCGCCCCGTTCCGGCATGGATCTGCGCGCGGCAACTGAATCCGTTCGCCACAACGATGTCTGACGGCGCTGCGGCCCGCAAGGCGGGAAAGAGTCCAAGTTCGCCCATGGCGCGCGAGGTGCGCAGGTGCCTTGCCGTGTAGCCGAAGGATCCCGCCATGCCGCAGCAACTCGACTGGATGGGTGTGGCGGCCGTTCCGGGGAGCAGGGCGGCGAGTGCGTCGGCGGTAGCCGCTTCGGTCCCGGAGGCCTTCTGGTGGCAGTGACCGTGGATCCGGACTTCCGCGCCGGCCGCGATCTCGGCAGGGGGCGCGCCCGGATCTCCGGCGGGGGCGCCGTGCGGCGCGCGCGAGGGGGCGAACCGCGACGCCAGGAACTCGTCCGCGAGGAATGCGTGGCCGGCCACCAGGCGGGCGTCTTCGCCGGGGCAGAGGTGGAGGGCTTCGTCCCGCAGGGTGAGGAGGCAGGAGGGCTCGAGACCGACGATGGGGATGCCCTGGCGGACGAGAGGGACGAGGGCATCCAGGGTGCGGCGCACCTCGGCGCGGGCGTGGTCGAGGAGGCCGGCGGAGATCCAGGTGCGGCCGCAGCAGAGGGGTCGGCGGGGGCGCGTCGGTGCCTGTGCGGCGACCAAGTCGCAGCCGAGGCGGCGGAGCACGTCGCGGGCCGCCCGAGCGACGTTCGGGACAAAATACCTGGTGAATGTGTCCACGAAGAGGGTGACAGGCCCTTCTGACGGGGGTTCCCCCCCTCCAGCAACCCCACTTGTGGACAGATTCATGGGGGAATCTGTCACGGAATCTGTCACGCCACTCGAGCGTCCTCCCCGCCCATTCCCCCCCATCCCCAGCTCCGCATCCCGAAACGGCCGCCCGTGCCACTCCGGCAGTTCACTCTCCGCCGCGATGCCTAGCGCCCGTTCTCCGGCCCACCGCAGCACCCGGCTCCGGTTCCTCAGGTTGCACAGCCCCGGCGCCCGCGCGGCCAGCGGCGCCAATCGCGGCAGGGAGGCGAAGAGGCGCTCACGCAGAGGCACTCCGCATTCGCGATTCCGCAGGTGCAGGACCTCCGCCTTCATCCGCGCCATGTCCACGCCCGCCGGGCATTCACGCTTGCACGCCTTGCAACCCACGCACAGCTCCATCGCCTCGGCGACCTCGTCCCCCGCCACCCCCCGGCCCCTCGCCC
>VXOC01000298.1 GCA_009840215.1 Gemmatimonadota bacterium
GGGCGGGGGGGATGTGGTCATGTACGAGGCGTACGTGGAGGGTCACGAATTCACGGTCGGGATCCTCGGCGAAGAGGCTCTGCCGGTGGTCGAAATCGAACCGGTGGGCGAACTCTTCGACTTCGAAAGCAAGTACGAGCCGGGGATGGCGGTCGAGACGGTGCCGGCGCGGATCCCGGACGAACTGGCCGGGGCGCTCCAGGCGGAAGCGCTGAGGGTGCACCGGCTTCTCCGCATGGAGCACTTCTCGCGGGTGGACTTCATGATGGACGCGGATGGCGGCGTGTGGTGCCTCGAGGCCAATGCGCTGCCGGGGCTTACCGGTAACAGTCTGTTTCCGAAGGCGGCGCGGGCGGCCGGACTGGAGTTTGCGGAGCTATGCGAGAGGATCTGTCTGACGGGGTGCGGTTGATGGGAGTCGCTCGCGGGCACGCCCACCGTCCTTACCCGGCGACGGTCCTTGCCCTACTCTGGTAGCGGGCGCCTCCGGACACCGGCGGTCCGGTGCCGCGCGCCCACAGTCACATACGGAGGAGTAACCGTGAGGTACATGAGTCAGCCACCGTCCTACGGCGGCGCATCCCCGCGCCTGCATGTGACGCCGTGGGTCAAGATTCTGCTCACGGCCAACGCGGGGGTCTTCCTGGTGACGGTCGTCGTGGGCCAGGGGGCCATGTTCGACCTCTTCGCCTTCTCGCCGGACCGTTTGCTGCAGCGGCCGTGGGGCATGATCACCTACATGTTCATGCACGCGAACCTCTGGCACCTGCTCATCAACCTCCTCTTCATCTTCTTCTTCGGGCCGCGACTCGAGGAGCGGTGGGGCTCGGATCTCTTCCTGAAGTTCTACCTGGTGTGTGGGCTGGGTGGAGTGCTGCTCAGCTTCGCCTTCTCCGAAGCGGTGATCGTGGGGGCGTCGGCGGCGTGCTACGGCATCATGCTCGCGTTTGCGCTGGCCTGGCCGAACCAGACCGTCTACGTATGGGCGCTGTTCCCGGTGAAGATGAAGTGGCTCGTGGGGTTCCTGGTAGCGCTGAGCTTCGTGAGCGCCATCGGTCCGAGCCGGGACGGGATTGCGCATCTGGCGCACCTGGGCGGGGCGGTGGCGGGATTCCTGATGGTGAAGAGCGGGTGGATGCCGTCGTACAGCGGATCGGCGTACGCGGGAAGGGGGGACTGGGGACCGGGTGCGGGGGGTGCGGGAGCGCGCGCGCGCGGCGGCCGCAAGCGGCGCGGTACGGGCTGGCGCAAACTCGCACGGATGCTCGGCGTCACCCCGTCCGGACCGAAGCTGTGGAAGCCTGAGGAGAAGCGGCGGCGGACATCGCGACCTCCGCGTGATCCCCGCGATGCGGCGGCGATGCGGGTCATCGAGGAGCATATGGCCGAGGAACGGGCGCGCCGGGAGCTCGACAGGGTCGACGAGGTGCTCGACAAGATCTCCGCACAGGGGATCAACTCGCTGACCGAGGAAGAGCGCGAGCTGCTCGACCGGGTTTCGCGGCAGACCCAGCTGAACTGAACGGGGTCCACATCCCGGACGGGTCACCTTCCGGCCGCCTTGACCTGCCCATGAGCGGGTTTCTACAATCCCCATCCCGTTGCCCATTCCCGAGGCGCTCGCGACCCTCTCGACGCGTTGCCGCCACCGGCGTATTCTCATGCGCCCGATTGGGCTTCTCGAAGACAGTCAGCAAGGAGGTGGCATGGCCGCGGCCAGGTCGTTCAGAACGGAACAGATTCGCAACGTGGTGGTGTTGGGGCACGGGGGATCGGGGAAGACGACGCTCATAGACGCAGTGTGTTTTGCCGCGGGGACTTCCAGGCGCAAGGGCAGCGTGGGCGCGGGAACGGCGCTGACGATGACGACGCCCGAAGAGACCGGTCACGGCATGTCCATGCAGCTCACGGTCGCGCACGCCATCAGGGAGGGGACCAAGGTCAACCTCCTCGACACGCCCGGGTACATGGACTTCGTGGGCGACGCCACCGCGGCCGCCCGGGTCGCCGACGCCGCGCTCGTCACGGTGAGCGCCACCTCCGGGGTGGAGGTGGGCACCGAGATTGTCTGGCAGCTCTGCGACGACCGTGCGCTCCCCCGCATGATCTTCGTGTCGATGATGGACAAGATGCACGCGAACTTCGGCAAGGTCCTGGGCGAGGTCAGGGAGGAGCTGGCGCCCGGAGCCATTCCCGTGCAGATCCCCATCGGTGCGGCGAACACCTTCAAGGGCGTGGTGAACCTGCTCACTAACCAGGCCTACGCCTACAAGGCCGGATCGACGACCGGCGAATACGAGGAAGTCCCCGTCCCCGACGAGGTGGCCGACGACGTCGAGACCTGGCAGACCGAGCTCATGGAAACGCTCGCCACCACCGACGAGGAGCTCCTGGACCGCTATCTCGAGGGGGAGGAAATCAGCTTGGAGGAACAGCTGGCCGCGCTGGCCGGAGCGGTCGCCGACGGAGAGGTGGTGCCGGTCTTCTGCGGTGCCGCCGAGCAGTCCTTCGGGGTGCGTGAGCTCACCGACATGATGATCGCGCTGCTGCCGCATCCCGGCGCGGCGAGCGAGGTGCAGGCCACGAACGGCGGCGGCGACCCCGTCCAGCTGCGCACCGCCGACGACGAGAGCGTGAGCGCGCTGGTCTTCAAGACGAGCGCGGAGCCCCACGTGGGCGAACTCTCGCTCTTCCGCGTGTACTCGGGAATGATCGTCAACGGCACGGAGCTGCGAAACGCGGGCCGGAGCGCGTCGGAGCGCATCAATCACCTGGCCATTCCACAGGCGCGGGAGCGCGTCGAGGTGGACGGGCTGCACGCCGGCGACATCGGGGTCGTGGCCAAGCTCAAGTCGACCCACACCAACGACACCCTGAGCGCGCCGGCCAACCCGGTCACGATCGAGGGCGTCGCCTTCCCCCAGCCCGACATCTCGATCGCCGTGCGTGGAGCCGCCCGCGCCGACGAGGACAAGCTGGGCGAGGCGCTCGGCAAGCTGCAGGAGGAGGACCCGACCTTCGCCGCGGGATTCAACCCCGAAATCCGCCAGACGATCGCGCGTGGCATGGGGGAGCTGCACCTGGACGTGCAGTTTGCGAGGATGAAGAGGAAGTATGGGGTTACGGTGGAAACCGAGCCGCCCCGGATCGCCTATCGCGAGACGATCACCGCCGAGGCGGAGGGACAGGGGCGCTTCAAGAAGCAGACGGGCGGCAGGGGGCAGTTCGGGGACTGCTGGGTGCGGCTGCGGCCGCGCGGCCGGGGCGAGGGCTACGAGTTCATCAGCTCCATCAAGGGCGGCGTGATCCCGACCAAGTACGTGCCGTCCGTGGACCGCGGCATCCAGGAGGCGGCCACGAAGGGCGTGGTCGCGGGCTATCCCCTGGTCGACTTCGAGGCCGAGTGCTACGACGGCTCATACCACTCGGTGGACTCGTCGGACATCGCCTTCAAGGTGGCGGGGTCCTACGCCTTCAGGAACGTGGCCGGGAAGGCGAAGCCGGCGCTGCTGGAGCCGATCATCGAGGTGACGGTGACGGTGCCGGAGGAGTACGTGGGCGACGTCATGGGCGACCTAAACGGCCGCTCGGCGCGGGTGCTGGGCATGGAGCCGCTGGGGGGGAAGACCGCGATCATGGCGCAGGTGGCCGAGGCTGAACTGTACAAGTATGCATCGGTGCTGCGGTCGATCACGCAGGGGCGGGGGTTCCACCGGCGGAAGATGCTGGGGTACGACCTGGTGCCGCCGATGCGCGTGGACAAGATTGTGGCGGAGGCGGAAGAGCGGGAGGGCTGAGGGCCACCTGAAGGTCTGATGGGCTGTAACGAGTTGACCCCAGGCCGTCGTGCATCATAGATTGCATCATTTAGCATCATAATATGAGTCACCCACGAGAGAGGGATTGTGAAGCAGCTCACTGTTCGTGGCCTGGGGGACGAGCTGACCCGGGCGATTCGGCGCCTTGCCAACCGTGACGGGACCTCGCTCAACCGGGCGGCTGTCAAGCTGTTGCGCCGGGGGGTGGGACTGGAGGAAACGGGATCGGACACGGTGGGGTCATCGCTGGACCACCTCATCGGGACATGGAGCGAAGCCGAAGCCGACGAGTTCGAGCGCGCATTGCGGCACTTCGAGCGTATCGACAGGGCCGTGTGGGAATGAGGGTGCTGCTTGACTCGAACGCGTATTCGCAGCTTATGCGGGGGCGCGAGCAGGTGGGGCGGATCGTGCGTGGCGCCGAGGAGGTGCTGTTGTCGGCCGTTGTCCTCGGGGAGCTTCTCTATGGGTTCCGGCACGGCTCGCGCCAGGAGCGCAACATGCGGGGAATGCGCGCTTTCCTGGAGAACCCCTACGTCTCGCTCGTACCGGTCGGAGAAACGACCGCCGACCGGTACTCGAGGATCGCGGCGTCACTGCGCGCGAAGGGCCGTCCCCTTCCCACGAACGATGTCTGGATCGCCGCCCACGCCATGGAGACGGGAGCCGATCTGGTGTCGGCGGACCGGCACTTCGCGCATGTGGACGGGATCGCGTGGATTCGGCTGAGGACCGGGCGCCGGCCGCCGGTCCGGCCGCCCCTTTGAGTCAGTCTCTTTCCAGCCGCCGCACCTGAACCGATTCCACGCCGAACTCCTCGTCCTCCGTCTTGCCGACGATGTAATCCGCCCCGATCTCGTAGATCTCCAGTTCTTTCGGCGTTTCGACGAAGCCCAGCACCCGCCCCTCGGGATCCAGGACGGTCCAGAGGACGCCCGGTCGTTCTTCCCCGGGGACCGCGTATTCCTCGACCCACAGGTGGTCCAGGGCGTCGGCCATGACGGAGGTGAAGGCCGGGAGGTGCTCGGCGACCGGTAAGTCCTCGAGCTCCCCTCTGTACGCCGCCCTGCGCTCCACCATCTCG
Organism: Gemmatimonadota bacterium; assembly: GCA_009840215.1. GTDB lineage: Bacteria > Gemmatimonadota > Gemmatimonadetes > Longimicrobiales > Gaopeijiaceae > Bin94. The sequence goes on from VXOC01000298.1 coordinate 4,903, forward strand.
CGCGGCACGCGGGCTACCTGGGCCTCGATGTGCGCATCGACATGTGCCTGCTCCGGTTCACGCGGCTCGTGGCCGAGGCGAACGATGCGGGCCACGGTTCCCCCCTTGGTGTACGCCGTGATTTCGCTGCGGTCGGTGGGGGTGATGACGACCAGATCCCCCCAGGGCGCCATCGCCAGAGTGCGAGTAAATATCACGTTGTAGAGCGTGTTGGCCCGCTCGAGGTAGTAGTTTTCCCAGCCGGGATGGCTGCCCAGGGATCGGCGCGATCCGCCCTCCGCGTCGAAGATCGCAACGTCGACCGTGTCGGGGTGGGATGGCTCCCGGGCGAGCAGAATCGATCCGTCCCGCATCACCCCGTACAGGCCAAGCTCGAAGATGGCCCGCAGGCTGACGATGGAGGAATCCTCCAGGCGGACGATGCGGCCGAAGTTACCGTCGGAGTCGAACACGGTCATCGTCTCGTGCCGAAAGTCCCCGGCGGCGAGCGAGTCTCCCAGCCAGGGATCGGCCTGATAGAGATCGGTGAACTCGCCCGGCCCTTCGCCCTTTCCCCCCCAGGTCTCCAGGTAGTTCCCCGAAGGGTCGAACACCCTGAGCTCGTTCCCGCCCACGACGACGATCCGTCCGTCCGACAGAATGGTAGCGTCCCGGACGGCGAAGAGCATGTACGGGTCGTCGCCCTCAAGGACACCGATGGAGACGCTCGGCTCGGAATCGGTACGCCACGCCAGCCGGGATCCTTCCGGGGGGCGGGGGTTCTCGATGATGTGGATGCCGACGCTGTCGCGCTGCTGAATGCCGGGTTGGCCGGATGTTTCGGCATCCGGCTGACAGGCGATGGTTGAGGTCAAGGCAACGGTGACCGCCTTCATGGTCCGCGTCTGCATTCTCCGTTTCTCCCTGTCTACCCGTTCGACCACACGTCCAGATGGCGCGAGAAGACCTCTTCAAGGTCGTTCGGACCCAGGCGCTCGCGACCGAGCCGCACGGGGAGCGGGGCGCAGAATGCTTCTCCGCGCCCGGAGTCCACGAGGATCCGAGACAGGGCCGAACAGAGACGCATAACGACGCGCTGGTGCCGGGTCACGGGTGCAGGCGTCATGTACAATCGCCCGCCGATGAACTCGTAGCGGTTGCCGTCGTCCGGCATCCGCAGGACGTCCTCCCACGTCTTGGGTGCTTGAGTCCGCATGGTGGACACATCATACCTCCCCGCCCTCGGGTGCGCGAACCGCTCCGGGGGAGCAGGGTGAAGCGGCGCGATCAGGGTTCCGTCATCGGGTCGGCCACGCACTGCGACGACCTTCGCCCGGAGTCCATCACCGGCGGGCCCGATATCTGCACTCGCGCCGGACCCGCCGGAAATCCCCGGGGGCAGCTTGCCCCCCACCGGGCCGTCAGGGACCGTCAGTCCTTGATCAGCCCATACAACTCCACGAACGGTACGTCGAACTCGTCGCTCCTGACCAGCAGGACGTAGTCGTCGCCGACGTCCATGAGTCGCGCGCCCGCGGGAACCGTGACCTCCCCCTGCAGCCGTCCGTCCGCGAGGAAGACTTCGTAGGTATCGTGCTCGGCGCCGGCGGCTGCGAGGGACAGTCGGCCCACCCAGCTGTTCGCGATCCGATCCACCAGCAACGCGTTGCCCGCCGGAAGGGTCTCGGGCGCCGGGACGAGGTCCGCCAGTTCAGCTGGAGTGAGTCCGGGCGTCAAGGCGGTGGCCCGGGCGTGGATGTCCTCCAGCGCCTCCGCACCCGGCTGTCCGGCTCCGTGGCGCCGGACGACGCGCAGCACCTCGCCCGAGGTCGTCATGAGGGTCAGCTCGTAGCGGTCGCGGCTCAGGACGGCCACGATCGGCGGCGATCCTCCAACCGCGATGAGGTCCTGGCGGGCGAAGGGGTCTTCCACGGTCCGGAACATTCCGTCGGACGTCCTGTAGGACGCTGTGGAGGATCCACTGAACAGACCGAGCGTATCACGCCGCTCCCCCTTCCAATCCGTGCGAAAAAGGCGATAGCGGGGAGCGCGCATCCCGTCTCCCGCCTGAACGCCTCCGGGGACGTACTCGCACAGGAACACGTCGTCGCCGAAGAAGGTGAACGGACAGAGGAACTGCTGGAGCGGTGTCCAGTCGAAGCGCTCGTCGGCGATCAGGTCGCCCGACGCGCTGAAGCGGATCCGCTTGTCGCCGCCCTTCAGCTGCACGCCGTCCGCGAAAGGCGACAGGTGTCCCGCCCATGTCAGTTCGCCGGGCCCTTCTCCCGGCCCGCCCACCGTCACCAGGTGACCGCCCAGGGCGTCGAAAAAGCGAAGCTCGAGGGACTCGTCGTCGAGAACCACAATGGTGTCGGGCGCCAGCCGCAGCGCACCGACGATCCATGAGAACTGGAACTCCGGCTGTCCCGCGACCGCCCCGATCCGGGCGAGCGGCTCCCCGGTCAGCCGCCACCCGTCGTCCCCCGCCGCGAGCGGCTCCCACACGTCGACCACCTCGATCCCGGCGGAATCCTTCACCGAGAATGGACCGCGCTCATCCGCTGGAGCGTCGGCACACCCCCCCCACACGGCAGCGCCCGCCACCAGAACGGCGGGGCGCATACGCGTGCCTACCTTCTTCCCCCCCGCTGCGTGTACAGCAGCAACACCCCGTTCGCGCCCCGGTCCCCATACAGGAACCCGGCCTCGAGGGGGGTGATGATCTGGTACCAGCGGATGTCGGTCGGGTTGAGCTCCTTGAGGAAGAACATCGGCTCGGGCACCGGACCGTCGTTGATCCGTACCTCGACCATGTTGCACGCGTTCGGCATTCCCCCGCCGCGCCGCCGCTGGATCTCGATGCAGAGGCCCTCGCGCAGGGACCCGAAGGCGTCGGGGACCCAGACGTTCCTCACCGAAAGACCCGGCATTTGCGACGCGCGCACCAGCGACGCCAGATCGGCCACCCGCGGCAGGACCGAGTCCACCTGAGCCTCGGTAAGCCCCGAGAAGCGCGTCCCAGGCGTCGTGTAGATCGGGTCGGCGCTGCGCCCGGTGATGACGAGCGGCTCGAGCACGATGGCTTCGTTCGCGAGCAGGATCTCCAGTCCCAGCGCTTCCCGGCTGAATGCGGTCAGCGAGTCGGTGCGTGTGGCGTACCCGAGCTGATCGGTCTGGATGACCTGCTTGCCGGGCGGGACGCTCGGGAAGCCGAATCTGCCCACCGAATCGGTCAGCATGTCGAATGCGGTGCCCAGCAGCCGGACCCTGGCGCCCACAAGGGGTGCGCGGGTGGTGTGGTCCATGACCGTTCCGGTGATGCTGACGGGGTCCGCGATCCGGATTCTCATGTCCAGGATCTGGGGGCCGGTCTCCGCGATGGCCATGTGGTCCGTCTCGCTGGTCCCGAAGAAGGCGGTGACCGACAGGTCCAGTGAGCCGTCCAGGTTACAGAGCCGGAACTCGCCCGAATTGCCGGTGCGCACCTCGGCCACCTTGCTCCTTCGGGCCAGGATGCCGGTGTGCTGCGCGAAGGCCGACACCCTGGCTCCCGGAAGGGGGACCCCGGTGACGACATCGGTCACGTAACCGCCGATCGAGGTGTTCCCCACACCCTCCTCGATCGAGCACCAGCCGGCGAGGATCGTCTCGCGGGACGCGATCGCAAGGTAGGTCTCGACGGCGGACCCGGCCGTCACCACGACCGTCTGTCCCGTTCCGCTCACCCCCAGCGTCCCCAATCGGGGATGGAAGAACATCACCGTGTGCTCCCCGACGGGAACGTCTTCGAGCCGGAACCGTCCCTCTTCGTCCGACTCCGTCATGGCCGACGTTCCCACGACGGCCACGTTGGCGCCCTCGAGCGGCGTGCTCGTGGTGCTGTCGTAGACGAGGCCCGTGACGGTTCCGGTCGGTCTCTCCTGGGCGGAAGCCGCGCGCGCCTGCGCTGTCAGGAGGAGCGTGCCCAGGGCCAGCAGTCCATGGACCAGTACGCGCGGATGCATCGGGGTTCGCATTCCGCAAGGGCGCTCTTCACGTGCTGCCGGGGTCGGGAGGCGGTGGTGCGTCATCATCGAATTCGGTGTCCAGCGGGGGTTGAGGCATTGCGTGTGACGGGCCGAGGCGGACGTCGGGACGCAACACTAATTATACCGCTCAACGGCAATGAATGTGACATGGTGCCGTTTTCCCGGATGCGGGCGAGGGCCGGTGGGATCGGGTGTCCGGAACCCCTGAACCGGCCACGCCCCGTTCGGGCTATATTACGGTGTTTCGGGCCACGCGGGACGGGTCGCCCGCGGTCACTCTCCAGGGAGGCGAGCTGTGGCGGGACACAGCAAATGGTCGAAGATCAAGCGCAAGAAGGCGGTCGACGACCAGAAGCGCGGCCAGATGTTCACCAAGCTCATCCGCGAGCTCACGGTCGCGGCCCGCGAAGGCGGCGGGGACCCCGACTTCAACCCGCGCCTCCGGCTGGCAGTGGACACCGCCAAGGCCGGCAACATGCCGCAGGAGAACATCGACCGGGCCATCAGGCGGGGGACGGGCGAGCTGGAGGGCGTCACCTACGAGGAGATCGTCTACGAGGGGTACGGGCCGGGCGGGGTGGCGCTCTACATCGAGACACTGACCGACAACCAGAAGCGCACGGTGGCCGAGGTGCGCCACATCCTGGACAAGCACGGCGGGAAGCTGGGGACGGCGGGATCGGTGGCGTGGCAGTTCGACCGCAGGGGGATCATCACCGTGGATGGCGAGGAAGTGGATGAGGACACGGTCTTCGAAGCCGCGGTGGAGGCGGGCGCCGACGACGTGGGAGGCGAGAACGGGGAATTCGTGGTGACCACGGGAGCGGCCGACCTGCACGAGGTGCGCCAGGCGCTCGCGGCGGGGGGACTTCCGGTGACTTCGGCGGAGTTGGCGATGGTGGCGAAGAACGAAGTCGCGGTGGGGGGACGCGAGGGCGAACGGCTCCTCAGGCTGCTCCACCTCCTGGACGACCACGACGATGTCCAGCAGGTGCACTCCAACGCCGACCTCGACGAGGCGGTCCTGGCGCGGGGGCCGTGACCGCGCGGCCCGGCGACGGTGGCGGCAGCGTGCTGCTCGGGATCGATCCCGGCACAGCGGCGACCGGTTTCGGGGTTGTCACGGTGGACTCACGGCGCAGGGCGAAGCTGGTCGAGTGCGGGGTGATCCGGACCTCGCCCGGGGCGGACCTCGCCGACCGCCTGCTCGAGATTCACGAAGAGGTTGCCGCGCTGATCGAGCGGTTCTCGCCCGCGGTGCTGTCGCTGGAGAGCGCGTTCTACGGCAAGAACGTGCGCAGCGCGCTGACTCTGGGGCAGGCACGGGGGGCGATCATCGTGGCGGCGGGGCGGTGCGGGGTCGAGGTGGCGGAGTACGCGCCACGCGCCATCAAGAAGGCGGTGGCGGGGACCGGGTCGGCCACGAAGGAACAGGTCGCGTACATGGTGCGCCGGCATCTCCGTCTGCGTACCGATCCCACTCCGAGCGACGCGGCCGACGGCATCGCGGCGGCGCTCTGCCACGCCTTCACGGGCCCGCTCCCCAGGCCGGCCGTCTCCTCGCTGGCGGCGTCGTGATCAGCCGGATCAGGGGGCGCCTGCTCAGCCTCGACACCGACCGGATCGAGATCGAGACCTCCGCCGGGCTCGTCTACGAGGTGCACGTCCCCCTCTCGATCTTCCATCGCCTGCCCGCGGCGGGGACCGATCTGGAACTTCTCACCGCCTACGTCGTGCAGGACGAGAAGCCCCACCTGTACGGCTTCCTCGAGGAATACGAGCGCACGCTCTTCCACCGTCTGCTCGGTGCCCACAAGGTCGGTCCCCGCCTGGCGCTGGCCATGATGAGCACGTACAACGCGGGGCGACTGGCGCGTGCGATCGCCGAGAAGGACGCGCGCGCACTGGTGCAGGTCAACGGGCTGGGGAAGAAGACCGCCGAACGTGTGATTCTGGACCTGTCGGACAAGGTCGAGGACATTGCGGCGGCCGACAGCCGGACCGGGCCCGAGGCCAAACGTGCGGCCGATGCGGTGGCCGCGCTGACGGGGCTGGGGTACTCCTTCGCCGAGGCGGATGCCGCCGTGCGGGAGGCGTCCCGCGAGAACGGCGACCGATCCACCGAGGAAATCGTCCGCTCCGTGCTGGCGCGGCGGGCTTCCCGGAAGGAATAGGCGGCCATGGCCAGACGCACCGAGATCACCACCCCGGAGATCCTCCCCGACGAGAGCGGTCCCGAGCGGTCGCTTCGGCCCCGGCAGCTGTCGCAGTTCATCGGCCAGGGGCGGCTGAAGGAGAATCTGCGCATTGCGATCGAGGCGGCCACCGCCCGGCGCGAACCGCTCGACCACATCCTGTTCCACGGTCCCCCGGGGCTGGGCAAGACCACGCTGGCCATGCTCCTTGCGCGCGAGATGGGGGTGGGCTTCACGACCACTTCGGGGCCGGTGCTCGAGAAACCCGCCGACCTGGTGGGCGCGCTCACGAACCTCCAGCAGGGCGACATCCTCTTCATCGACGAGATCCACCGCCTCCGCCCCGTCATCGAAGAGTTCCTCTACCCGGCCATGGAGGACTTTCGCGTCGAGGTGCGGCTCTCGGACGGACCGCGTGCCCAGACCATGACGATGGCGGTCGAGCCCTTCACCCTGGTGGGGGCCACGACCCGCTTCGGCCTCCTCACCGCGCCCATGCGGGCCCGCTTCGGGATCACCGAACGGCTCGATTTCTACCCTGCGCGCGACCTGGCCGAGATCATCGAAAGGAGCGCGGAGCTGCTGGGCGTCGAGGCCACCGCCGCGGGGGCGCGTGAGCTGGCGGCCCGGGCGCGCGGGACGCCCCGGGTGGCGAACCGGCTGCTGCGGCGCGTGCGCGACTTCGCCGAGGTGCGGGCCGAGGGCGTGCTCGAGGTGGACGTGGTGCGCGCCGCGCTGGAGCTGCTGAAGGTGGACGAATACGGACTCGACGCGATGGACACGCGGATCCTGGTGACGATCATCGAGAAGTTCGAAGGAGGGCCGGTGGGTCTGAATTCGCTGGCGGTCGCACTGGGCGAGGACGCGGGCACCATCGAGGAGGTGTACGAACCCTTTCTGATCCAGCAGGGTCTCGTGATGCGCGGTCCGCGGGGACGCGTCGCCACCGGGAAGGCGTACAAGCGGCTTGGCCGTCCCGCGCCCGACGAGGAGGGTGGCCCGGGCGGCGGCCAGCCGAGCCTGTTCCATTGAGCGGGGACGGGGTGTCCAGCCCGTGATGGAAGTCCGCGCGAGCGCCGGCGAGGTGGACGCTCACGCCGGCAGCCCCTGCACGACCGCCGATTTCGACTACGAACTGCCGCCCGGCCGCATCGCGCGCTACCCGACCGAGCAGCGTGCCGATTCGCGGCTGCTGGTGCTGAGCCGATCCTCGGGAGAGATCCGGCACCATCGCTTCCGCGACCTTCCCGAACTCCTGGATCCCGGCGATCTCCTGGTCGTCAACGACACCCGGGTCTTTCCGGCGCGTCTGCGAGGGCGAAAACCGACCGGAGCGGCGGCGGAGGTGTTGCTGTTGAGGCCGTCGGACACCGGCGAGGACCGGATCTGGGAGGCGCTCGTCCGCCCGGGCAGAAAGCTGAAACCCGGCCGCCAGGTCGTCGTCGCTCCGGAGCTGTCGGTGCGCATCCTGGACGTGTGCCCGGACGGACGCAGGATCGTACGAATCGAGAGTCCGCTCGGGGTGCGCGAGGCCCTGGAGCGTTTCGGGCGCCTCCCCCTGCCGCCCTACATGGAACGGGACGACGAACCCCTCGACCGCGACCGCTACCAGACCGTCTATGCGCGCCACGAGGGTTCGGTCGCGGCGCCGACGGCCGGACTCCACTTCACCCCGGAGCTCCTCGCGCAGGTGGACGAACGGGGCGCAGCCCGCACGGCGGTGACCCTGCACGTGGGTTCGGCCACCTTCCGCCCCGTGGAGGTCGAGGACCCGCTCGATCACGTCATGGACCGCGAACACTTCGAGGTGTCGCGCGCGGCCGCCCGGGAGTACCGCCGATGCCGCGCGCATGGCGGCAGGGTATGGGCGGTGGGGACGACGGTTGTGCGCACCCTGGAGAGCGTCGCCGAGGACCGGGACCGCATCCGCCCCGGACCCGGGAGCACCGGCCTCTTCATCCGCCCGCCCCACGACTTCCGCGCCGTGGACTGTCTCGTCACCAACTTCCACCTGCCGCGCTCCACCCTGATCATGCTGGTGGCGGCCTTCGCGGGACTGGACACGGTCAGGAGGGCATACGCGATCGCGATCCACGCCGGTTACCGGTTCTACTCCTACGGCGACGCCATGGCGGTGATCCCGTGACGGGGGTGACGGGCGGCGCGCACTTCGCCCTCGAAGCCACCGACGGCCGCGCCCGCGCGGGGCGGCTGACCCTCTCCGACGGAGTGGTCGAGACGCCCGTCTTCATGCCGGTGGGCACGGCGGGCACCGTCAAGGGCGTGTCGCCCGAGGAGCTCGCGGGCGCGGGCGCGTCGATCGTGCTGGCCAACACCTATCACCTGTACGTGCGTCCCGGGGCGGAGGTGGTGGGGGAGCTGGGCGGCGTGCACGACTTCATGCGCTGGCAGCGACCCATCCTGACCGACTCGGGCGGGTACCAGGTCTTCTCGCTGGCCTCGACGCGCGACATTGACGAAAACGGCGTCACCTTTCGTAATCATATTGACGGGGCCAGCCACCGCTTCACCCCGGAGAGCGTGATCGACATCCAGCGGCAGCTGGGCGCGGATGTGATCATGGCCTTCGACGAGTGTCCCCCGGGGGGCGTCACGCACGAGGAGGCGGCGCGCGCGAACCGCAGGACGGAGGCGTGGCTGGCGCGCTGCAGGGACCGCTTCGAGGCCACGGAGGCAGCCGCGCGCAGACCGCAGACCCTTTTCCCGGTCCTTCAGGGCAACGTCTACGACGATCTGCGGGCCGAGCAGGTGGAGGCCGCGCTCGCCATGGGAGACTGGGCGGGTTTCGGAATCGGCGGACTCTCGGTCGGCGAGGCGAAGGAGGACATGTGGCGCACGGTCGAGTTGCTCGACGGTCTGATCCCCCGCGACCGCCCCCGCTACCTCATGGGTATCGGCTACCCGGACGACCTCCTGGAAGCGATCGCGCGCGGCTGCGACATGTTCGATTGCGTCGCCCCCACCCGCAACGCCCGCCACGGAACCGCGTGGACCGCGGACGAGGGCCAGATCAACCTGAAGGGCGCGCGTTTCCGCCTCGACCGCGAACCCATCGACCCCGCCTGCGACTGCTACGCCTGCCGCGGCTACGACCGTGCCTACATCCGCCACCTGCTCGTGCTGGGCGAACGTTTCGGCCACCGCCTCGTCTCGATCCACAACCTGCACTTCCTGCTGGCGCTGACCCGCGCTTCACGCCAACACATCCGCGACGGTACCTTTACCGGGTGGGTACGGTCATGGCTCGACCGCTACCGCGCCGCCCGGACCCCGCGCAACACCCCCTGACCCCACACGCCCAGGACGCCGACCCGTGTCACTCTTCAGCAACATCACCACCACGTTCGCCGCCTCCCCGCCGCCCATGACACCGCGCGAGGGCGGGGGCGGCATGTCCGTATTCCTGATCCAGATGCTGGCGATCTTCGCGATCTTCTACTTCCTCCTCATACGGCCGCAGCAGAAGCAGCGGAAACAGCACCAGGAGATGCTGACCAAGCTGGGCAAGGGCGACAACGTGGTGACCAGCGGCGGCATCATCGGCGTGATCGTCCACGCCACCGAACAGGCGCTCACCATCCGCACCGCCGAGAACACGCGCATCGTCGTGGACCGGGGGCACATCGGGCGCAAGATCGAGTCGGAGTAGGCGGGCGGTGGCGCTCCTCGAGATCGAGATCCTGGGGGCGAAGGTGTTGCGGGAGCGGGCGGTGCCGGTGGAGACCGTCACGGACGAGACGCGGCGGCTGATCCGGGACATGTTCGACACGATGTACGACGCGGAGGGGATCGGGTTGGCGGCGCCGCAGGTGGGGATTTCCGAGCGCGTCATGGTCGTGGACGTGACTGACGAAGATGGAAAACACCAGGTGCATGCGCTCATCAATCCCGAGATCGTCGAGGCCGCCAGCGAAACGGACAAGGCCACCGAGGGATGCCTGAGCATTCCCGGGCTGGAGGAGGATGTGACCCGTCCGGTGCGCGTCGTGGTGGAGGGGTTGTCGCCCTCGGCGGAGCCCGTGCGCATCGAGGCCGGGGGATTGCTCGCGCGGGCACTGCAGCACGAGGTCGACCACCTGGATGGAATCCTGTTCATCGACCGCCTGTCGCCGCTGAAGCGCGGCATGCTGATGAGGAAGTGGCGGAAGAAGAGAAAGGGTGCGGCGCGGTGAAGAGCGTCGGGGGCAGGGGACCGGGTCCCCGCGGGGCGGGTGAAGGAATCCGGCCTCCCCCCGCACGCTGACATGCGGGTTCTCTTCTGGGGGACCCCGGAGTTCGCGCTGCCCGCACTGAGGGCCATCGAGTCGGCGGGCCATGAGGTGGCCGGGGTCGTCACCCGTCCGGACCGGCCGCGGGGGCGTGGCAGGAAACGCGCCCCGTCGCCGGTGCGCCGCTACGCCGAGTCGCGGGGGCACCGCGTGCTCACCCCGGGGAGACCGCGTGACGGAGCGTTCGTGGAGCTGGTGCGGGAAATCGCCCCGGATGTCTCGGTGGTGGTCGCCTACGGACACATCCTGTCGCGCGAACTCCTCGAAGCTCCGCGCCTGGGATCGCTGAACGTGCACGCCTCGCTGCTGCCGGCGCTGCGCGGCGCGGCTCCGGTCAACTGGGCGGTGGCGCGTGGCCACACGGTTACCGGTGTGACGGTCATGCGCATGGTCGAAGCCATGGACGCGGGACCCGTGCTGGCACGCGCGGAGATCCCGATCGGCGAGACCGACACCGCCTCGCTCCTGTCGCCCCGACTCGCCGAGCTGGGTGCCGTGCTCCTGGCCGAGACCCTGGCTCGCCTTGAGGAGGGGCCCGTCGAAGAGGTGGAGCAGGACCACGACGCGGCGACCTACGCGCCGAAGGTCTCCCGGGCCACGGCGCGCATCGACTGGACGGAGGACGCGCGGGCGGTGGCCTGCCTGATTCGCGGGATGGACGCGGTGCCGGGCGCGTGGAGCGTGCTGAAGGGGCAACCGGTGAAGCTGTTCGCGCCGGAGGTGGTGGAGGGTGAATCCGACGGCGGCCCGGATCCGGGGAGGGTCGTGGGAGCGGATTCGCGGGTGGGGCTGGTGGTGATGGCGGGCGGAGGGTCAGTCCGCATCGGCGAGGTCCAGCCGGCGGGGAAGCGGCGGATGGAGGCGGTGGCGTGGATGTTGGGGAGGGGAGTGGGCAGGGGTGACCGCTTCGAGTAGCAGGGTGGGTTCCGGTGATG
>VXOC01000245.1 GCA_009840215.1 Gemmatimonadota bacterium
CCCCCTGCCCTACCTCCCCAATCGCACTGCGAAGCATGTCGGCCACCCTCGCCGCGACATGCGCGGGCCCCTTTTCGGGCTCGGTGCGCTCCTGCCTGGCCGCGCCCGGCATTCCCCCGTCGAACGGCACCAGACCCACACGCAGGTTGGTGCCGCCGATGTCGACCCCCGCGATCCAGCGAGGCGCGCCGGTCCTCTCCGGCCCGGAGTCCCCGCTCCGCGCCCCACGCCCACCATCACCACCACCGGAATCCAGCGTGGGCGACCTCAAGAGCGGTCCCCGTCCAGCTGCAGCACCGCCATGAACGCCTCCTGGGGAATCTCGACGGACCCCACCTGCTTCATCCGCTTCTTCCCCTCCTTCTGGCGCTCCAGGAGCTTGCGTTTCCGGGTGATGTCGCCTCCGTAGCACTTCGCGGTCACGTTCTTGCGCACGGCCTTGACGTTCGACCGCGCAATCACCTGGCCCCCGATGGCGGCCTGCAGCGCGACGGTGAACTGCTGCCTGGGGATCAGCTCCTTGAGCTTGCGGACGAGCGAGCGGCCGTGCTGGAAGGCGTTGTCGCGGTGGAGGATGACCGAGAAGGCGTCGACGGGTTCCTGGTTGACAAGTATGTCGAGCTTCACGAGGTCGCCGGCGCGGTACTCGTGGAACTCGTAGTCCAGTGCCGCGTAGCCCCTGGTCCCGCCCTTGAGGCGGCCGTAGAAGTCCAGCACGATCTCGGCGAGGGGGAGCTCGTAGTCCATCTCGACCCGGCGCGGATCCAGGTAGGTCATTCCCCGGAACACGCCCCGCCGCTCGTGGCAGAGCTTCTGCACGTTCCCGATGTAGTCCGCCGGCGTCATGATGCGTGCCAGCACCACGGGCTCGGCCACCGAATCGACCAGGGCGCGGTCGGGAAGTTCGGCCGGGTTCTCGACCGAGAGGGTCTCGCCGCCGGACATGGTCACCCGGTACTTCACGTTCGGCACGGTCGTGACCAGCTTGACCCCGAATTCGCGGTCCAGCCGCTCCTGCACGATCTCGAGGTGGAGGAGGCCCAGGAAGCCGCAGCGGAAGCCGAACCCGAGGGCCCGGGAGGTCTCCGGCTCGAACCGGAGCGAGGCGTCGTTCAGCTGGAGGCGGTGGAGCGCGTCGCGGAGCTCCTCGTAATCGTCGGCGTCCGAGGGGTAGAGACCGGCGAAGACCATCGGCTTGGCCTCCTGGTAGCCGGGGAGGAGCTTGTCGGACCGGTTCGCGGCGTCGAGGACGGTGTCGCCCACGCGCGTGTCCGTGACGGCCTTGATCGCCGCCGCCAGGTATCCCACCTCGCCCGGGCCCAGCGACTCGGCGGGGACGCGGCCCAGCCGCAGGTGCCCCACTTCGGTCACCTCGTAGCCGGCCGCCGTCACCGCGCCGAAGGTGATCGTCATGCCGGCCTTGAGGGTGCCGTCCACGACGCGGATGGTGGGGATCGCGCCCAGGTACTGATCGTAGTACGAGTCGAAGATCAGCGCCCTGAGCGGGGCCGCGGCGTCGCCGGAGGGGGGCGGAATGCGCTCGACCACCGCCTCGAGCACGGCCTCGATCCCCGAACCCTCCTTGGCCGAAACCTCCAGCACGTCGGCGGGGTCGATCCCCATCAGGTCGGCGACCTCGTGGCGGCGTTGTTCGGGCTCCGCGCCGGGCAGGTCGATCTTGTTGAGGACGGGGATGATCTCAAGGTCCGCCTCGAGGGCCAGGAAGAGGTTGGAGAGCGTCTGGGCCTGCACCCCCTGGGTGGCGTCCACGACGAGGATCGCGCCTTCGCACGCCGCGAGCGAGCGGGAGACCTCGTAGGTGAAGTCGACGTGGCCGGGGGTGTCGATCAGGTTGAAGTCGAAGTTGCGGCCGTCCCGGGCGGTGTAGCCCATGCGCACGGCGTGCAGCTTGATGGTGATCCCCCGCTCCCGCTCGAGTTCGTTGTCGTCGAGCACCTGGTCCCTCATCTGGCGGCGGTCCAGGGTGGCGGTGGCCTCGAGGAGCCGGTCGGCCAGCGTGGACTTGCCGTGGTCGATGTGGGCGATGATGCAGAAGTTGCGAATGAGGTCGGTCCGCACGGAGAGGCCCGGGTGGTGGGGGTCGGGGGGCTGCGGCCCGGTTTCGCGCCCAACGACGGACGGGGCGCGGGGCCGGCGTTCTCGAAGGTAACCGAGGCGTTTTTCGGTGGTCAATCAGAAGGGCCGGTTGACTTGCGCGGGCTGCGGGTGCCAACCCCGCGACAGGGTGCCGGATGAGGCTCCCGAGATCGAACAACGGCCGTGCTCGCCTTCCTGGGGTGGGTGGAGTCGCCCGGTGGCGGTGTAACGGTTGCCGTATTGACTTTGTCATCCGGCCGCCATCGTTTATCTGTGTACGTCACCATTGCTTAGCACGCCGGTCGGACCGGGTGGCGACCGTTTGCCCGACCCACGCGCACCATCTTGAAGGAAGGTGATTTCGATGCGACGGCAGCTTCCGAAGTTCTCCGTTCCGCTTCTCGTCCCCGCACTGCTGGTCTGTGCCTCGTTTCCGAGGGATCTCGGTGCGCAGGAAAGCGGTACCATCACCGGCACCGTTACAGACGCCGTCACGGCCCAGCCGATCGAGGGCGCCCGCATTTCACTGACCGCACTGAACAGGATGGTGGTTTCTCAGGAGGGAGGGCGCTTCCTGATTGCCGATGTTCCCGCCGGTACGCACGAGCTGCGAGTCGAGATGCTCGGGCACGCGGATCTTTCCCGGACCGTCACGGTGACTGCGGGCGGGTCGGTGTCGCTGGCTCTCCGGATGGAGCCGGAAGCCTTCCACCTCCACGAACTGGTGGTGACCGGCACGGCCTTCGAGGAGTCGCCCGTGGAACTCCCCTACTCGGTCTCGATTTCGGGCCGCAGGACCCTGGCCGAACTGGGATCGCCACAGGCCTTCGACTTCTTCCGGAACCTCCCCGCCAGCCAGGGGATTCTCGGCGCCCGCCAGGGATGGTACAGCACACGGCCGCCCGGCCTCGTATCGGAGACGGTGGCATCCGTGAATCTCCGGGGCCTCGGGGCGTCGCGAACCCTCGTCCTTCTGAACGGCCGCCGCCAGGTGCCGATTCCGATCCGCCTCGCCGGAGGCCGCTTCGTCGACGTCAACGCGTTCCCGTCGATCGCCCTGGAACGGATCGAGACGGTGAAGGAGGGGGCATCGGCAGTCTACGGTTCCGACGCGGTGACGGGCGTGGTTAACTTCCTGACGCGCAGCAGCTTCGAGGGTCTCGAGGTCTCCGGCTCCCACGAGTATTTCTCGGGGGCGGGCGAAACGAATGTTGGCGCCATCTGGGGTTCGGAGCTCGGTGAGCGTGCGCACGCGGTCGTTTCCGCCGAGGCGTTCTTCACGCAGGAGCTCGCGGTCGAGGAGCGGGACTGGACGCTGGGCGGCTTCGTCCCGGGCGGTGGCGGATGGTCATACACGGGCAATCCGGGCGCCTTCCTCTTCCCCAGACTGATGGGGAATGAAACACCGGACGAGTTCACTGCGGCCCTGCTCGACGCGCACTACGGCGGCTGGGGAGGCGTCTTCGTCGACCCGCAGTGCGAGGGTTTCGGTGGCTTCCTGGAGCCGGACGAGACCTGTCGCTTCGACTACGGACCCTTCGACAACCTGACCGACGCTTCCCGCCAGATCCGGGCCTTCGCCGAATTGAATGGGGAATTCGGCGAAGCATCGAGCTACCACCTGGAGGCCCTCTGGGCGGAGGCAAGCACGCCCAACTGGCTCACCACACCCTCGTATCCGCCCATCTCTCCGTACAATGGGTCACAGTTGATCGAGCCCTCCCATCCGGGGCGGCAGGTGTTCTGCAACAGCTACGGACAAGCTGCCGGGTTTGCCGGCACGGAGGCGTGCCTGGAGAACGACTGGTATTTCTTCGGCCGCATGGTCGGAAACTCCGGCCCTCCCCGGACGCTGCGCCGGGATTCGCGCACGCAGCGATTCGCCGCCTCCCTTGAACATGCGTTCGAAGGCTTCGGGGGACGGGAGTCGTCCTTCGAGCTGGCAGCCAACTTCTCGCGGTCGACGGGCAACGCCAACCTCCCCGGCGAATACCTGCACCGCAAGTTCCTGGCATTTCGCGGATTCGGCGGGCCGAACTGCGGCGTCGGCGTGGTGGCCGACCCGTCGAGCCCGTCCGGGATGGCGCTGGGACCGCTGAACGGTCAGGTGGCCGGGCAGGGCAACTGCATGTACTACAACCCGTTCAGCAACGCCCACAGGAACTCCGTACAGCCGGGGGCGCGCTATCGCGACCAGGACAACCCCGACTACGTACCGGGCCTCGAAAACACCCAGGAGCTGATCAACTGGATCAACGACGAAAGCAACCTGGACAACGAAGCCAATCTCCTTGTCGTGGACGCGCTCCTGAAGGGCGCCCTGGCGGAGGAGACGGAATACGCGGTCGGCTACCAGTTCCGCAGGCTGAGCGTGGGGGCCGAGCCCAACGATCCCGGGAATCTCGACGTGACGCCGTGCGCCGTCCCGGGAGACCACAGCTGCCCGGACCCGTTCGGGCCCTTCCACTTCACCGGGAGTTTCTTCCCCTACGACGACGGACAGACCGTACACCGGTTCTTCGCGGAATCCCGCATTCATCTCGGGGATCGGATACACGGGCAGGTCGCGGCGAACTACGAATTCCACGGTTCGATCCGGAGCTTCGATCCCAAGGTCGCGGTGCGCGTCGAACTGGCGGAGCCGATCGCGCTTCGGGCATCGGTCCAGACCACCTTCCAGACCCCTTCCGTCGACGACCTCAACGAAGGCGTGAACACAGGCCTGGAGTATGTGAGCGCAGCCGGGATCTACAAGGGGATCGACACCTACGGCGACAAGGACCTGGTGCCCGAACGGGCCTTCACCTACAACGTGGGCGCCACCTTCCAGCTGCCGCGCTTCCGCGCTTCGATCGACTACTGGGACTACGACTTCGAGAACATCATCGATGTCCTGCCCTACGAGGGCGTCGCAAGCCTGTATGCGGCGGGCGGAAGCCAGCGGGAGGCGGTGAAGGATTTCGTGACCTGCCCCGGCAACAGGCAAGACGGTTCATGTGACATCCAGTCGGTGGAGCGGATCGAGGTGCGCTTCGTCAACTGGCCGGGCGTCAGGATGTCGGGCGTCGACTTTCACGCCAGCACCCGCATTCCCCGCGGGGAGGGGGTCGTGTCACTGGAGTTGGACGGCACCTACGGCAGGGAGTTCACCGTCCGGGCGCTGGATGTGGCCGGGGTCGAGGTACTGGGGGAACACGACGCGACGGGGAAGCTCAACTGGGCGAATCCCATCGCCCCGCCCCTGCCCCAGTGGAAATCGAGCTTCTCGGCCGGATACCATGTGGGGGACTACAGCGTGGTCAACTACCTCAACACCGTCTCCGGGTACACCAACGAAGCTTTTGTGGGCACCCAGTACGAACACATCGACCGCTTCCTGACGTGGGATCTCAGTCTGCTCAGGCGCGCGTCCGACCAGTTCGACGTGGGCCTGTCGGTGTTGAATGCGCTGGACGCCCCGCCACCCCTGGTCAGGTGGGAAGCTTCCTACGACGGCTTCACGCACAGCCCCAAGGGCCGGCGAATCAAGCTCTCGCTGACGTACCGGATGGGGAACTGACGAATCTCACGCCCCGGCCGACTTCCTGCAGATGTTCCTGCGATGTCCGGTCTTGAGGATGATGATGACCAGTCTGCGCCCACTCACACGGTAGAGGACCCGGTACCGGCCGCCGCGAAGGAGACCTCGATCTCATGCCGGGGCATCAAGAACCGGGTCGCCCCATCCCCCACTTCCCCGCGACCGCGCCCGCGTCCACATTCAATTGACCATGGCCACCAATGAAACCGTCACCCCGCACCGCGACCGCCGCGGCGACCTCCTCGATCCCGCCACGCTGGCCCAGCTGGGTGGCATCGACATTATCGCACGGCAGGTCGTGCACGGGTTCCTCCTGGGACTCCACCGGTCCCCGAACCGGGGATTCTCCGCGGAGTTCGCCGAGAACCGCGCGTATCAGCCGGGCGACGATCTGCGCACCCTGGACTGGCGTCTGTTCGCGCGTTCGGACCGTTTCTTCGTCAAGCAGTACGAGGAAGAAACGAATCTGCGCGCCTACTTGCTGATAGATATCAGCGAATCGATGGCGTGGACATCGCAGCCGCGCCTGCCCACCAAACTCTGGTACGCCAAGCACCTGGCCGCCGCGGTCTCACTGATCCTGATCCGCCAGGGCGACATCGTGGGCCTCATGGCCTTCCACGAGCGGATCGTGCGGCAGACCCGGGCGCGGGGAGGCAAGGTTCACTGGCGCATGCTCCTGCAGCACCTGCACGCGCTGGAGGGGGGTGGCCTCACGAACTCGGAGTCGGCGATCAAGGACGTGGCCATGCGGCTGAAACGGAAGGGGCTCGTGATCCTGATCTCGGATCTGCTGGTCAGCCCCGAGGCCACGGCCAAGGCGCTGATCTACCTTCAGCACACCGGACACGAGGTGCTGGTCTTCCACCTTATCGACCCCGGTGAGCGCGACCTCCCCACCACAGGTGAAACCCGGTTCGTCGACCCCGAGACGGGCGACTCGCTGCAGGTGTCGGTGGCGGACATGCGCAGGCAGTACCGGGACGCCGTGGAGAACGCGGTCGCGGACTGGACCACCGCACTGACGAGCCGTGGAATCGCCTATTCGACGATCGGCACGGACGAGCCGCTCTCGCGGGCACTGCGCTTCTACCTCTGGAAGCGCCAGCGCCTTCCCTGACCGCTGCCGGCATGGGCTTCCTCAACCCCCTGTTCCTGCTTGCCGGGCTGGTGGTTCTGGTGCCGATCATTCTGCACCTCTTCTACCGGCAGGAGAGCAAGACCTTCACCTTCCCCGCGATCCTGTACCTGCTGCGCACCGAACGGGATCACGCGCGCCAGATCCGCACCCAGCAACTCCTGCTGCTCCTGCTGCGAACCGCGATCGTGGTCCTGCTCGTCCTGCTCGGTGCGCGGATGCATCTCCCGGGTCCCGGGGGCAGCCACGAGCCGACCGCGCTCGCTCTCGTGCTCGACAACTCGCTGAGCACCACGATCATTGACGACGGGCAGCGCCGCCTGGACACGCTCAAGGCGGTGGCGCGGCAGAGCGTGGCGGGCGCGAACCATGAAGACGTGATCTGGGTGCTCCGGGCCGGGACACCCTGGGAACCGGCGGTCCCGAGCGGGATTGTGCAGTCCCTGGCCGCGATCGACGCGACCGAGCCCGGTCACACGCACGGCGATCTGAGCAGCGCCGTGGCGCGCGCCCGCGCGTTGGTGGGACAGAGCGAGCTGCCGAACCGGGAGGTGCATGTCTTCACGGACCTTCAGGCCACCGCGTTCGCCGAAGTACCCCCCACAGCGGACGAGGTCCCCGTGGTTGTCTTCGGTGCGCCGGCCGAGAGTCGCGGCAACCGGGGGATCACCGACATCTCCATCGGGGACGGACTTGCGCCGCTGGCGGGGCGCCGTACCGAAGCGGCGGTCTCGATCGCGGGCGGGGTCCCGGGCGATACGGTGGGTGTGCGCCTGTATGTGGGGGGGCAGCTGAGGGCCGCGGCCACCGCCCCGGTGGGAGCCACCGTGCGGCTTCCGGCCGGGCCCTTCCCGCCCGGTCACGTGACAGGGTACGCGGAGATCGACCCCGACCCGCTGACGGCGGACGACCGCCGCTACTTCTCCTTCAGCGTGCGGGACCCGACTCCGGTCGCGCTCCTCGGTCCCGCCCCCTTCTTCCTCTCCGAGGCGCTGGTGGTACTGGAGGAAAGCGACCGGATTTCGATCGGGGGTGCGGCGGGGGCGGCCACCCTCATCAGCCTGGGCGGCGAGGGTCTCGAGCGGCGCGGCTTCTCTCAGAGCGCCTTCGTGATCCCCCTCGCGGACCCGTCGCGGCTGCCTGCGCTGAACCGCCGCCTGGCCGAAGCGGGTATTCCCTACCGGTACGACCTCGGCACACTCGAGGGCGCGCGCATCGCGGCCGGGGACTTCGCGGTCGACCTGACGCAAGTGGAGGTCCGCCGATATTTCCCCATGGTTGCCACCGCTCCGACCCCGGCGACCGACGATCCGAACCAGGGCCCGGTCACCGACAATGGCATGCTTCCCGAGGACCGTGGCGCGGAACCGCCCACCGGCGCCCTGGTCACCCTGGCCAACGGGGATCCGTGGCTCCTGTCGGGCAATGCCGCGACCGGTCCCTACGTCCTGCTCGCGTCGCCCCTGGGCGAGCAGGCGACCAGCCTTCCCGTGTCCGCGGCGATGATCCCCCTCCTGGAATGGGTGATCGAGCACGGTGCCCGGTCCGGGAGCGCCCACCGCGAGGTCATCGCCGGCACCGGTTTCCGTCCGCCGTCCACCGCAACCGCGGTCCAAACCCCTGACGGCGCCGCGCACGCGGTCGACGGGGACCAGCCCTACCTGGGCACAGCGACCTCCGGACTCTACCGCGTGTTCGCCGACGACAGCGTGCTGCAGACGGTACCGGTCAATCCGCCGGGGCTGGAGACCTACCTGGAACCCGCGTCGGCCTCGGATGTCCGCCGTGCGATTCCGGGCGTCTCCGCGGTCGTCGAAGACGCCGCTGCGTGGTCACGCCACATCTTCCGCGCGGGCCGCGGCCCCGAACCGTGGCGTGTGCTGGCCGTGCTCGTGCTTGCGCTGCTGGTCGTGGAGACTGTCGTGGCCGCCTCCCGCGTGCTGCGAGCTCGTCGTTCCGAAGGCGGGTAGCGTGGCCATCCCCGGCGAGAGGCGCGAGGGCCCCGGCCATCCGCCGCGGGCTCTCGAACTCCATCCCGCCGCCTCCGCGGTCGCACGAACGGCCGCCTACCTGGCACTTCGCCGTTCCCTCCCCGGTCCGGGCGATTCGCTCACCGTGGGTGGAGCCGCCGGCTCCCTGCCGCTGGCGGCCCTTGCCGCACTCGTCGCGGACCTCCCGAACCGTCTCTGGGTCGTCGTTGCCGCCTCACCCGCCGAGGCGGGCCGGCACCTGGCCGACCTGGACACGCTGCTTGGTCCCGAGGCGGCGGTGCACTTCCCCCAGCAAGGAGACGCCGCTGCCGGGGAAGACGCCCACGCCGAGGTCGAAGGCGAGCGGGTAGAGGCGGTGGAGTCCATCCTGTCCGCGCGGGTGCGGGTCATGGTGGCCACCCGGCGGGCGCTCCAGGAGCTGGCCCCCATTCCGGACGATCTGGCCGACCTGCGCTTCACCGTCGTCACCGGACGGGAGCTTCGCCGGGACGCACTCATCTCCGCCCTGGAGGAGCGCGGCTTCGAGCGCTCGCCGATGGTGGAGGAGGCCGGCCACTACGCGGTGCGCGGGGGCCTCATCGACCTCTTCTCCTTCGGCGCTGCGGGGCCCGCGCGCGTTGAGTTCCGGGGGGATGAGGTGGAGTCCATCCGACTCTTCGACATCCTCGACCAGCGTTCCACGGAACCGGTGAAGCGTATCGACATCCTTCCGGTGCGCTTCGGCGGCCGTGCGGAGGGGGCGCAACGCACCCCGTGCTCGATCCTGGACCGGCTGCCGCTCGACGCCGCTCTGGTCCGTGCCGGGACCGAACCGTGGGACGCAGGCTCCCGTCGGCTTTGGCGCCGGACCGAGACCCGCTACCGCGAAGCCCTCCGCGACCACAACCCCGCCACTCCCCCGGCAACCCTTTTCCTGGCCCCGGATGCGCTGGCGGAACGGTTGGCCCGGTTCCCGCACCTGACGTTCGTGGAGGAACACGTCGGCAGTCCCGTCTTCCAGGCCCGCCGTCCCCCGGCCTTCGAGCGGAGGATGAGCCGGCTGCGCTCCTTCCTGGCCGGTGCCGCCGCCAGGGGCGCCGAAACCTGCATTCTGTGCGACAACGACGGACAGGCGAGACGTCTCGACGACCTCGTTGCGGACCGCCGCGGCCAGCCCCCGCCCGGTTGCCACCTGGTCGTCGGTTCGCTCGCCAGCGGGTTCTGCGTGGAGGACCGCCAGCCCTCCGTCAACATCCTCACCGATCACGAGATCTTTCGCCGCGACCGCAAGCTGCGCCGCGGCCGGAGGTTTCGTGGCGCCGCCGCGCTGGAGAGCCTCGCCCAGCTGTCACCCGGCGACCACGTCGTGCACATGGAGCACGGGATCGGGCGGTTCCGGGGCCTTGAGCGGGTTGTCATCGGCGGGGAATCGATCGAGGCGCTGGTGGTTGAATACGACGGAGGCGAGGTCCTCCGCGTGCCGGTCTACCGCCTGGACCAGGTCGAGCGCTGGGTCGGCGCGCATCCGGGAGACCAGCCCGCCCGGCTGCACCGGATCGGCGGCAAGCGCTGGAAGACCCTGAGGCGCAAGACCGAGTCGGCCATCCGCCAGATGACCGCCGAACTCCTCGAACTGTACGCGACCCGCCGCTCCCGCCCCGGGCACCCCTTCCCCCCCGACACCCGCTGGCAGCACGCCATGGAGTCCGCCTTCCTGTACGAGGACACGCCGGACCAGCGCACCGCCGTCGAGGACGTCAAGCGCGACATGGAGTCGCCCCGGATCATGGACCGGCTCGTCTGCGGGGACGCCGGCTACGGCAAGACCGAGGTCGCGATCCGGGCCGCCTTCAAAGCCGTGCAGGATGGCAAGCAGGTAGCGGTGCTCGCCCCCACCACGGTCCTGGTGGCGCAGCACGTGAAGACCTTCGGCGACCGGCTCGCCGACTATCCCGTGCAGGTGGCCTCGCTGTCCCGCTTCGATGCGGCGGTCGCGCAGCGCAGGGTCCTGAAGGGGCTGCGCGACGGGACGACCGACATCGTGATCGGCACGCACCGGCTACTCTCGGGCGACGTCGCCTTTCGCGACCTGGGCCTCGTTGTCATCGACGAGGAACAGCGCCTCGGAGTCCGCCAGAAGGAACGGCTGAAGCGGCTGCGCACCACCGTCGACGTGCTGACCCTGTCCGCGACGCCCATCCCGCGCACCCTCTATCTGTCGCTCTCCGGGATCCGCGACCTGTCGCTCATCCGCACCCCGCCCCGCGACCGGATGGCGGTCATGACCCACGTCATCGCGTGGAGCGACCACCTGATCGCCGAGGCCTGCCAGCGCGAACTCGACCGGGGCGGCCAGGTCTTCTTCCTGCACAACCGGGTCGAGACGATCGACACGGCAGCCGCGCATGTGCGCCGACTCCTTCCGGGCGCGAAGATCGACGTAGCGCACGGCCAGATGGGGGCCGCGCCTCTCGACCGGACAATGACGCGCTTCGTGGACGGCCGCACCGACGTGCTCGTCTGTTCCTCCATCATCGAGAACGGGCTCGACGTGGCCAACGCGAACACCCTGATCGTGACCCGGGCCGACCGCTTCGGGCTGTCGCAGCTGTACCAGATCCGGGGGCGGGTGGGGCGTTGGGACCGCCGCGCCTACTGCTACCTGATCGTCCCCGACGCGATCACCCCCGAGGCCGAGAAGCGGCTCCGGGTGCTCGAGCACTACACCGAGCTGGGAAGCGGCTACCAGATCGCCATGCGCGACCTTGAGGTGCGGGGCGCGGGCAACCTGCTGGGCGAGGACCAGTCGGGGTTCGCCCACGCCGTGGGACTCGACACCTACATGCGCATGATGGAGGAGGCCGTGAAGCGGATGCGCGAAGCGCCCGGCCGGGAACCGTTTCCGCGCCCCGAAGTCGTAATGGAGGCGGGCGCGTACCTTCCCGACACCTTCGTGGCCGACCCCCACCAGAAACTCCACCTGTACCGGCGCCTGTCGGGGGTGTCGACCCGGCAGGATGTCGAGCGGCTCGGAGCGGAGATCGCCGACCGCTTCGGCCGGCCTCCCACCGAAGCCCGGCGGCTCCTGGACAAGGCGCTGCTGGGGCTCGCGGGCCGTGAGGCGGGCGTGGATCGTATCCTGGTTCGGGGGGGTAATGCACGGGTGAGCTTCCGTCCCGACGTCGTTCCCCGCATGAGCGCGCTGGAAGATGCCCTGGGGGGCGAGGGGGTGACGATCGAGGTCCGCCGGATCCAGCCGCTTTCGCTGATCCTGCACTGCGGGGACGAGGATCGGCTGGCCGGCATCGTGGCGCGCTCCATGGACGCCCTGGGCGGACAGGTGGACCCGGTCGCCGTATAATGGATTTGTGAGACTTGTGGGTAACCGACTGCGAAACCGAAAGGCGAAGACGATGCCGCACCGCCCCTCCAGTCCGGTGGGACCCGGTCGAGACCGCCGCCGCCCCGGCGATTCACGGCGGCCATACCCGCTGCTGGCGACGCTGGCGTTCGCCGCCTGCGGACCGGGAGCCCTGGCAGAGGCCGATGGGAACCGCCTGACCGTCGATGCCGCGGCCCGGCTCATCGCCGACCACAGTACCGTCGCCGGCGATTCCCAGGTAGTGCGGGCGGTGGCCGAACTGTGGGTGGACTACACGCTCCTGGCCGGCCGCCTCGAGGAGGATGGCGGGCTCGGATCGCTGGATGTGGGACTCGCAACCGAACAGCCCCTCAACGAGATCATGCTGCGAAGGCTGTGGGACGAGGCGGTGCCCGTGGACACGGTCGTCACGGACGAGGAGCTCACCGCGCGTTTCGCCACCGAAATGCCCGGCGCGCATGCAACGGCGTCCCAGATCCTCCTCCCCTTCCCCCGGGGCGCCACGGCACGACAGCGCGACAGCGTGCGCGTGGTTGCCGAGGGACTCCACGCACAGCTGGCCGCGGGCTCGGACTTCGCCACCCTGGCCCGGCGGTACAGCGGCGACCCGGGAAGCGCGGCGCACGGTGGGAGCATGGGAACCTTCGAACGGGGCCAGATGCTCGCACCGGTCGATGAGGCCGTATTCGGGCTGAGGCCCGGGCAGCTCGGCGATCCGGTCGAGACGGCGATCGGCTACCACCTGCTCCGGCTCGACGCGCTCGAGGTGCCCGAAATCGATGAGGTGGGCGAGGAGTTCCGCCGGCGAATCCAGCAGGAGCGGATCGTCGCCGCCGAGTCCGCGTATGTCAGCGCGCTCGACTCGGCGTCCGCGCTCAGCCTGGCCGAAGATGCACTGGATGTGGCACGGGCCCTGGCGGCCGCCCCGCCGTCGAGCCTTTCGCGGGGAGCGGCCCGGCGCGACCTGATCACGTGGGATGGTGGCGCCTACTCGGTGGGAGACTTCGTCCGGATCCTCGAGAATGCCCCGGCCGGTTTCACCGGCAACATCTTGAACGCGTCGGACGAAGAACTGGAGGGTGCGCTGCGGCAACTGGGGCAGGAGCGGCTCATCCTCGAGGAAGCGCGCGCGCGCGGCCTGGCCCCGACCCGGGAGGAGACAGACTCCGTCGCGGCGGAAGTGCGCGACGTGATCCTCGGCTGGGCGGAGGCCATCGGTCTGCTCCCGGGTACCGGCATGGAGACGGGAGACAGCGTGGCCGGCGCTGCGCTCGAGCCGACGGACAGCGCACCTGCAGCGCCGCCGTCACCGGCTCCGGCGACTCCTGCCGAACGGGTGCGGGAGGCGCTGATCCGGGTCATTTCGGGACAGCAGCAGGTCGTCCCCCTGGGTGGCGTTACATTTCTCCTCAGAGACCAGGGCTCCTGGCGGATTCACGAAAGCCGAATCGGGGCAACGGTCGCGCGCATCACCGGGATCCTATCCCCGTAACGCGCGCCGGAGGCTCTTCGATCACCTACGCAGACGAGCGAAGCAGGATGAACACGACACCTTCCGCCGGAACCCGATTCGGCGTCCGGGCAGCCCGTGGAGCAGACCCCGGGCAAACACCGGATCCGCGCCGCCGCCGGCTGTCCGCCCTGCCGCTGATGTTGCTCCTTTGCACCGTCGCGCCCGGGAACATGAAGGCCCAGGAAGGCCTGGTGGACCGCGTCGTGGCAGTCGTCGGAGACTCCATCGTCCTCCTCACCGACATCGTGCAGGAGGAACAGCAGATGCAGGCGCAGGGCATCCGGCTCCCCCCCGAAGGCACGCCGCAGCGCGACAGCATCCGCCGGGGGATCGTGGACCGGATCGTGGAGGTGCAGATCATCCTCCAAGCCGCGGCCCGGGACACGCTGCTCGAGGTGAACGAGGAGCAGGTCGAAGAGGAGCTGAACGCCGTCATGGCCCAGATAGAAGGGAGCTTCGCCAACCGGTCCGAGCTGGACAGGGCCCTGGCCATGCAGGGGATGACCATGCAGTCGCTGCGCGAGATGCGGAGGGAGCAGATCAGGCAGCAACAGCTCTTCGGGCTCTACGTGCGGCTCAACGCCGGCCAGGGCGCAGTGGAGGTCAGCGAGGAGGAGATCCGCGAGGCCTTCGAGGCGGGTCGCGCCACCTTCGGGGAACGTCCGGCGACCGTCACCTTCAAGCAGGCCCTGATGCGGGTCGTCCCGTCCGACTCCGCCCGAACCGTGGCCATGTCCCGTGCGGAGGAACTCCTTGAACGCGCACGGGCGGGCGAGGACTTCGCCGAATTGGCGAGCGCGCACTCGCAGGATCCCGGATCGGCCGCCGCGGGGGGCGACGTGGGGTGGTTCCGCAGGGGCCAGATGGCCGATGCCTTCGAGGAAGCCGCCTTCGCCCTGCCCGAGGGGGTGATCAGCGATGTGGTCGAGTCCGAATACGGCTTCCACGTCATCCTGGTCGAACGGATTCGCCCATCGGAGCGCAAGGCCCGTCACATTCTGATCCGGCCGGTGACGAGTTTCGCCGACATCACAATGACGCGCGAGCTCGCCGAAGAGGTTGTCGAGCGCGCGCAGTCCGAGGATTTCCAGACCCTGGTCGATCAGTACGGCGATCCCGAGACCGCGGACTCGTTCACCGTCGCCATCCGCGATGTGGCCCCGCCGCGCTTTCCGGCGGCGTATGTGGCGGCCCTCAGCCAGCGCGTAGCCGGCGAGATCGTGGGCCCCGTCGAATTCAACGACTTCGGGCAGGACTTCTTCGTCGTGATCAAGATCATCGAGGTCCGCGAGGCCGGCGCCTACACCTTCGAGGACGTGCGGGACGGGCTCCGCGAACGCCTCATCGAACAGAAGCGGGTACAGGCGCTGGTGGAGGCGCTTCGCGCGAAGACGTACATCGAAATCAAGGGGTTCTGAACTGGGGACACCCGCTGGCGGCGTCCGTCTGGCGGTCACGCTGGGCGACCCGAGGGGGATCGGGCCCGAGGTGGCGGCCAGGGCGCTGGGGATGCTGGGGATGGGCGGCGACGCTGGTTCACGGGGGGCGGAAACGGCGTTCGGAGGGGAGGCCGGCGACGAGGTGTGCGGGGATCTCGTGCGGGTGATCGGGCCGGTGGAGTGCGGCGGGGACTTCCCGGATCGCTGCAGCTTTGAGGCGGTCGGGGGGGGCACGGCGGGGTTGAAGCCGGGCGAGGCGGCAGGTCTGGCCATCGAGCGCGCGGTGGACCTGGCCCTGGCGGGCGAGGCCGACGCCGTCGTGACCGCTCCGGTGCACAAACCGGCGCTGGCGGCCGCGGGATACCGTCCGGGTCACACCGAGATGCTGATGGCGCTGGCCGGGGTGGCGCGCGTGGGTATGGTGATGTGCGACGAAGGGGTTGGCGGGCGACCCGCCAGGAGGGTGCTGCTGGCGACCATCCACGTTCCGCTCGCCCGGGTTCCAGAACTCGTCACCCCGGAGCTGCTGGTCTCCCAGACCCGGCTGCTCGGCCGCGCGCTCCGCGCCGACTGGGGGATCGAGGCACCCCGGATCGCACTCTGCGCCCTCAATCCCCACGCCTCGGACGAGGGCATGTTCGGCACCGAGGAGCGGGATGTCTACGCACCGGCCCTGGTCGCTCTTTCGGGAGCACCCTGGTCCGTCACCGGCCCCGTGCCCGCCGACACGGTCTTCAGGCGGGCCTTTTCGGGAGAATTCGACGCGGTCGTGGCGCCATATCACGATGTCGGGATGGCCGCGTTCAAGACGGCGGCCTTCGGGCGGGGGGTGAACGTGACGATCGGGCTGCCATTCGTGAGGACTTCGCCGGATCACGGCACCGCGTTCGACATCGCGGGAAAGGGCGTGGCCGATCCGTCGTCGATGATTGCGGCGATGCGGTTGGCGGCGGGGTTGGCGGTGCGGCGGAGGGGGTGTCCGGACCAGCCGCGCCCGTGATCACTTGGGGGCAGGACACCCGGCGCGGTGTCCACACTCCGGGGATTGCCGGAGCCACTGCCCGGTCCCACATTCGCCAAGCCCCGCGCCGCCTTCGTGATCGCCCCGAGAATCCCTTGCCATGACCAAGACTCTTATACACATCTCCGAGC
>VXOC01000088.1 GCA_009840215.1 Gemmatimonadota bacterium
CCCCAAAGGAGACACCCCCTTGATCACCGCCCTAGCCCTCGCCGCGGCAGTCCACGCGCCCGTCCAGACCCCCGATCTGGCCCCCGGCACCCGCTACGATCCCGACATCCCGACGCTGGAGCAGGTGGCGGGCCACGACTTCGGCGAGGCGATCACGACGCCGGCCGATGTGATCCGCTACATCGAAGCGCTGGCCGAAGCGGCTCCCGGGCGCACGCACCTGGTGCGCTACGGCACGAGCTGGGAGGGCCGCCCCCTGGTCGCTCTGGTGATCGGATCGGCGGAGCGCATGGCGCGTCTGGACGAGGTCAAAGCCGGGCTGGCCCGCTTGAGCGATCCGCGCGGCCTCTCCGTCGACGAGGCCGAGGCCCTGATCGCGGAGCTGCCGGTCGTGACCGCGCTCATGCATTCGATCCACGGCAACGAGATCAGCGGGAGCGGCGCGGCCATGGCCGAGGCGTACCACCTGCTGGCGGCGACCGGGGATCCCGATGTCGAGCTGATCCTCTCCGAATCGCTGGTCCTGATAGACCCGCTCGAGAACCCGGACGGGCGAAATCGCTTTGTCTATCAGAACCGGATCGCGCAGGCACGATGGCCGGACGAGGCCGCGGTCTCCGCCGAGCACGACGAACCGTGGCCCGGCGGACGCACGAACCATTACCTGTTCGATCTCAACCGCGACATGTTCATCCAGAGCCAGCCGGAGACCAGGGGCAAGGTCGACCTGCTCCTCGAGTACCGGCCGCAGGTGGTCGCGGACCTTCACGAGATGGGCGGCAACTCCACCTACTTCTTTCCGCCCACCGCCCCGCCGGCCAACCCGTGGTACGGCGAGCGGCAGATCGCGCTGATGGACGTCATCGGGTCGGCGATCGCAGCCAGGTTCGACGAGCGCGGCATCGCCTACTTCAATCGCGAGATCTTCGACCTGTTCTACCCCGGCTACGTGGACATGTGGCCCATGGGGCAGGGCGCGCTCGGGATGACCTTCGAGCAGGCCAGCGCCCGCGGGCTCCGGCTGCGGCGGGACGATGGCGACCTCCTCACCTACGCCGACGGGGTGCTCCAGCAGTTCACCGCCGCGATCGAGACGGCGCTCACGACAGCCGGGAACCGGGAGCGCATCCTGCGCGACTACCACGCCTTCCGGCGCGACGGCGTGGAGGCGGGGCGGAGCGGCCCGGCGGAGATCGTGCTTCACTCCGCGCACGATCCCGGCATGGCGGAGCGTCTGGCGATGATGCTGGTGGAGAACGGGGTCGAGGTGCATCGCGCCTCCGGGCCGGTCGCCGTCGACGGCCGCACGCTCGCTGCCGAGGCGAGCTTCATCGTGCCGCTGGACCAGCCGCTGAACGGCCTGATCCACAACCTCTTGGACCCGCACGTGCCGATGCCCGAGGACTTCGTGCAGCGGCAGATCGAGCGCCGCGCGAACCGCCAGTCCGACGAGATCTACGACCTGACCGCATGGAGCCAGTCGCTGCTTTGGGACGTGGAGGCGATCGAGACATCCGCGACGGGGGCGAGGGGCGAGCTCGTGGCGGGCTGGGGCGCCGGGCTCCGGGCGACCGAGACGGAGGCGGGCGGCGGTGCGGAGGCCGTTGCCGAGGTGCCCGAGGCGGTGGTGGGCTACCTGATTCCGTGGGGGACGAACGGGGCGGCGGCGGTGGCCGAGGCGTTGCGCGAGGGGGTGCGGGTGCGCGCGGCGGGCGCCGAATTCACGCTGGACGGTCGTCGGTTCGGGGTCGGCACCGCGATCGTGCGCGTGGCCGAGAACGGACCGGAGCTGCGCCGCGCATTGGCCAGGATCGCGGAGCGCCACCGCGCCGAGGTCGTGCCGATCGACGGCGCGTACGTGCGCGAGGGCATGTCGCTGGGAAGCAACCGGGTGCGCGCGCTCGCCGAGCCGCGCGTGATGCTGGTGTACGACTCGCCCGGCCAGAGCTACTCGGTGGGGTGGGCTCGGTACGTACTCGAGCGGCGCTACGGCCAGCGCACCACCCTGGTGAGGGCGTCCAGCCTGGGGCGCGCGCGGCTGGCCGACTTCGACGTGATCGTCTTTCCGTCCGGCAACTACGGCGGTGCCGCGGGCGGGGGCTTCGCGGACCGGCTGGAGGCATGGATGCGGGACGGCGGCACCATGATCACCATGGCCGAGTCCTCACGCTGGGCGTCCCGGGCCGGGCTGCTGGCCACCACGACGGAGCGCCGGGGAGGCAGGGCCGAAGGCGACGATCCACCTGATTCCGGCACCCCCGACCAGCCCATCGAGTACCTTGACGCGATCTCCCCCGAGGACGAGTCGCCCGAAGGCGTTCCCGGCGCGATCCTCCGCACCGTCCTCGACACCGAGCACTGGCTGGCGGCCGGTACGGACGGCGAGATCGGCGTCCTGGTCGAGGGCTCGCGTGTTTTCCGCCCGATCACGCTGGACGACGGTGCCAACGTGGGCCGCTACGGCGACCTGGACAGCCTGGTGCTGGGCGGGATCGTGTGGGAGGAGTCCAGACCGCAGCTTGCCAACAAGGCATTTCTGATCCATCAGCCCGTGGGGCGGGGGCAGCTCGTGGCCTTCGCGGAGGACCCGAACTACCGCGCCTACGCCGAGGCGACCCAGCTCCTCTTCATGAACGCGGTGCTGCTGGGACCGGGGCGGTAGGACGCCCCCCTTGAAGGCCCCTGCGCCGGAGGCGAACCGTTGCGGATCTTCTGCAATAGATCCATATTGGACTAGTTCTTATTGGACCACTCGAATCGACCGGAACACCAGCTGACAGGAGGCTAACGATGGATGCCACCGCACCCGCGCGCACATGGAGGGTGGCCGAAGCGAAGGCCCGCCTGTCGGAGATTCTGCGGCTCGCGCATGAGCAGGGGCCGCAGCGCATCGGCGTTCGCAGGACGTTCATCGTCGTGTCCGAGCGCCTGTGGCGCGAGCAGTCGCCCGGCCACGAGCCCCTCGGCCGATGGCTTGTCGACAACGTGCCTCGCGGCGCGGATCTGGCCATTCCGCGTGCGCGCAAATCCCGGCGAAAGATCCCGTTCGCATCGGGCGAGGGCGAGTGACCGGGATTCTGCTCGACACCAACGTGATCTCGGAACTGACGAGGCCGAAGCCCGCCCCGCCGGTGATCGCGTTCCTCGCCGCGCAAGAGGATCTCTGGTTGTCGACGCTCGTGCTGCACGAGCTGGAATTCGGAGTGCTCCTCCTGCCCTCGGGGGGGCGGCGGGACGCGCTGCGGGGAATCCTGTCGGAGCTCCTTCGCCGATACGAGGATCGAGTCATTGCGGTGGACACGGAGGCCGCGACATGGGCCGCGCGGTTTCGAGTTGACGCTCGTCGGAGTGGGCGCACGCTCGACCTCGGGGATGCGCTCATCGCGGGGACGGCCAAGGCGCACGGCCTGGCGGTGGCGACGCGCAACGTGACGGACTTCCGCGGGCTCGACCTCGTGGTCGCAAACCCGTGGGACTTCGGCTGACTGCCCGCCTCACCCCGTCATGTGATCGGCTTCCGGTACCGCACCATGAACAGCCCCTCGCTGCCGCTGGTCACGATGACCGTGCCGCTCGGGAAGTACGGGTAGTTGCTCCACGACCCGTCCATGCTGACGCTGTCGTCGTACGGCATGGTGTCGATGTAGCCGACCTCCTTGGGGTTCTCGCGGTCGCTGATGTCCAGGATGCGGAGCCCGCTCGTGTAGTTCGACTGGTAGAGCAGGTCGCCGACCACGTACATGTTGTGGTCGGTGGAGCCGGTCTCACCGAAGTGCTCGCCGACGAAGACGGGGTCGTCGAGGTCCGTCATGTCGAAGATGAGGGTTCGCGTGCCCGGGAACGGCGTGCCCGCGCGCCGCTGGCTGCCCTCGTCCCCCTCGTCGCCAAGGTAGAAGTACCGGTGATCGTCGGTGATCCAGCCCTGGTGCACGTAGGCGACGTTGGGGTAGGTCGCCAGCGAGATCGCCACGGGGTTCGACTTGTCGGTCACGTCCGAGATCGAGATCGCCGAGCCGTTCGAGCCGAAGCAGATTTCACGGTCCGCATAGTCCTCGTCGGGACCGTTGTAGACAATGCACATCGCGTCGTGGGACGAGGCCACGCGCCGCCCGCCCGCATCGCCCTCGTGCGCGAAGCACCCGGCGAACTTGGGGTTTTTGGGCTCGCGGATGTCGATCATGTACAACCCGCCGCCGCAGGTTTCGCCGCCGGAGTTGCCGCCCACGCTGTACGCGAAGCCGGTCGCCTCGTTGATGATGATGTTGTGCGAGGATGCGATCTCGGTGTAGTGCGCGTCGGGATCGAAGTCGACGGGATTCGGGCCGGCGTCCCGCAGTCGCGTCAGATCGAAGACCTGCATCCCGTGCTGTCCCGCGCCGTCGGAGACGACGAAGGCGTGGTCCCGGTAGACCTTGATGTCGCGCCACGAGCTCGCGTTCGCCCCCTCCGGCATCATCATGCGGCCCACGTAGCGGGGCGCCTCCGCGTCGGTGATGTCGACGAAGGAGGTCGCGTTGCTCAGCCCCACCAGCGCGTACTCGCGCCCGGTCTCGGGGTCCGTCCATCCCCAGACGTCGTTGGTCACCATGCCGGGATCGCCGCCCATCTCGCGGACCGGCACGAACGACAGGATGTCCACGGCGGAGCAGTCGAACGCCCCGGCGCGGCCGTCCTCGCAGGTCACCGCGCCGCTGATGGCCGCGTAGTTGGCCGGCTCCACGAAGACCTCGGCGACCTCGGACCAGCCATCATCCGACGCCTCGAAGACGTGCACCGCGCCTAGGCCCCGGTACCGCCCCGAGGCCTTCACCGCAGTCACGGCGCCATCGGACGCGATCTCCGTGCCGAAGCCGCCCCGGGGCTCCGCGACCTCCGGCCCGATCGTCCCGAGCAGCTCGCGTCCGCCGCCGTCAACGGACCCGAAGCGCAGCACTCCGCCTTCGAAGCGCGCACCCGGCGTGACCCCGCCCACCCACAACTCGTCGCCCGCCCATGCAACCGCCCCTGCGGCCCGGCTGGGCCGGCCGAGCCGCTGGATCGGCGACGCGAAGGCGCGGACGGCGTGCCACTCGCCCGAGGCCGCGTCCCGCAGGTGCTCGGTCACCACGCCGTTCGGGAAGGCGGGCGACGAAGACGACACGAAGAGGACGGCGATCCCGTCCGGGCCGCTCGCCAGACCTTGAGCGAAGGACGACGCCCCCTCCGCCACGGGGTGGATCGGGTCGCCCGTCTGCGCCCATCCTTCGGCCGAAGGCGCAAACAGGTACACCGCGCCCGGTTCGGGCTCCACCACTTCGCCCGACGCCCGGGGCCGGGGCGCCCCGACCGCCACCATGCCGTCCACGACCGCGACCGCCGCACCGAACAGCGACCCCTCGGCCTCCGCCGGGACCTCGACCGCTCCCGCGTCCTCCCAGCCCGACGGACCGCGCCGCAGCACCCGGGTCGGCCCCGCCTCGAACCCGTACACCGAATTCCCGCGCAGGACCGCCAGATCGCCCGCGATGGTCCCGCCGTAGGCAGGCGTCTCGGACGGGAACACCGCAACCTCCGTCCAGTCGCCACCCAACCGCTCGAAGACGTGGACGGACTGCCGCGCGCCGACCAGCATCCGGTCGCCCGACAGCGACATCCACAGACCGAACCCCATGCCGTCCCGGGCAGCGGCAGGGCCGACGGTGCCGACCTCGGTCCATCCGTCGGGCGCGGGACCGAAGACGTGGACCGCGCCCGGCGTGACGGGGCCTCCGGGGGAGGCGATGTAGACGTGTCCGTCGCTGACCGCGATCGTCGGCGGGTTGTCGACGCCGATCAGATCGGCCTGTGCGGAGACGGCGACGGGGTGCAGGAACACGGCGAACGCGACGGCGGGGGCCGGCGCGAGGCGGGCGAAGCGGTGCATGAATTCCTCCGGGAAGCTTTGTTGCGACTGTGGGGTTTCCAAACTACGGCGCGTGGTCGGCCGGGACCACAGCCGGCGGACTGCCTGCGGAAGAGGCCTGGGCGCGCGGCCTGGCGGTGGCGACGCGCAACGTGACGGACTTCCGCGGTCGCGACCTCGTGGTCGCAAACCCGTGGGACTTCGGCTGACGAATTGGGGCGAGGGGCTCACCGCCCACTTGCGACCGCGCCACAAGCTGCCAGCTTACCGGTTTCATCGACCACGCCTGCACACCAGCCCGGAGCCCAAACCGATGTTCCGCCACACCCTCCCAGCCGCCCTCGCCTTCACTGCCCTCCTCCTCACCTCCCTCCCCGCCCATCCCCAGGGCACGCGCTTCCTCCGCCACCCCGACGTCAGCCCCACCCACATCGTCTTCACCCACGCCAACGACCTCTGGAAGGTCGCGCGGGACGGCGGCGACGCGATCCGCCTCACCAGCTCGGACGGCGCCGAAACCGACGCCGCCTTCAGCCCCGACGGCCGCTGGATCGCCTTCACCGGCCAGTACGACGGCAACACCGATGTCTACCTGATCCCGGCTACCGGCGGGCAGCCCCGGCGCCTCACCTGGCACCCCTCTCAGGACGCGGTCCAGGGCTGGACCCCAGACGGCGACATCCTCTTCCGTTCCGGGCGCGACGGAGTCCCCACCCAACTCTGGAAGTTCTACACCGTGTCACCATCCGGCGGCCTCCCCGCCCCCCTCGCCCTCCCCCAGGCCTACCTCGGCGGCATGTCCTCCGACGGCGCCTGGCTCGCCTACCAGGAGATCGGCTACTGGGACCCCGAGTGGCGCAACTACCGGGGCGGCCAGGCACAGCCGATCGGCATCGTTTCCACCTCGACGTGGGAGCGCACCACGCCCTCGTGGGAAGGGGAGCGCCACATGGAGCCGGTCTGGATGGACGGCGTGGTCTACTACATGTCCGAGCGCGACTGGGCGAGCAACGTGTGGTCCTTCGATCCGCGTACCGGTGCCGAACAGCAGGTCACCCGCCACGCCGACTTCGACGTCAAGTCCCTCGGTGCGGGCGATGGTGTGGTCGTCTACGAGCAGGCCGGTTACCTGCACGAAGTCGATCCGGCTACGGGATCCTCCCGCCAGCTGGTCATCAACGTGTCCGGCGACATGAACTGGTCGCGCCCGCGCTGGGAGTCGGTCGCCGCCGGACAACTGCGCGACGCCCGCCTCTCCCCCACCGGCAAGCGGGCGCTCTTCGAATGGCGTGGCGAGCTCTTCAGCGTGCCCGCCGACGAGGGCTCGTGGCGCAACCTGACCCGCAGCCCCGGCGTGGCGGACCGTCACCCGGTGTGGTCGCCGGACGGGTCGCGCATCGCCTGGTTCAACGACGACGGCGACGAGTACGCGCTGGTGATCGCCGATCAGGACGGGTCGAACCGGCGCCGCATCGAGATCGACGAGCCGTCCTTCTACTTTCGGCCCGAATGGTCCCCCGACGGGACCCGGCTGGCCCTCACCAACACCCACTACCAGGTGCTGGTGCTCGACCTAGAGTCGGGTGACGTGGAACACATCGACACCGACCGCTTCGCGCACCCCGAACGCTCGATGAACCCCGTCTGGTCCCCTGATTCCCGCTGGCTCGCCTACGCGCGCCGACTGGACAACCAGCTGCGCGCGATCTTCGTCCACGACACCGAATCGGGCGAGACGCGCCAGTTCACCGACGGCATGTCCGACGCGATCACCCCGGTTTGGGACGAGTCCGGCAAGTACCTCTACTTCCTGGCCTCCACCGACTACGGGCTCAACACCGGCTGGCTGGACATGACCTCGTACGAACGCCCGGTGACGCGCACCCTCTACCTCGCGCTGCTCGGCGCCGACGAGCCGTCTCCCTTCCTGCCTCGGAGCGACGAGGAGGAGAGTGCGGACGAGGAGGCCGGGGACGAGGAGGAAGGGGAGGGTGAAGGGGGCGAAGCTGGCCCGTCCGGTCGAGGCGACGACACCGACGATGCCTCCGAAGTGACCATCGACTTCGACGGCCTGGCCGATCGCATCATCGACGCTCCCGGCCTTGGCACGGGCGACTACGCGGGGCTGATACCCGGGCCCTCCGGCACGGTGTTCGTCCTGCAGGGTGGTGGTTTCGGCGGCGGGTCGGTCCTCAAGTACTCCATCGAGGACCGCGAGGCGGACGACTTCCTGGAGCGGGGCGGCCGCCTCACCGTCTCCCACGACCGCAGCAGCCTCCTCTACTTCAGCGGCGGCTGGCGCATCGTCTCCACCGCGCGTCCCCCCTCGGGCAACGACGGCGCCCTCAACCTGAACAGCCTGCGCGTCCGGGTGGAACCAACCGCCGAATACGCCCAGATGCTCCGCGACGGCTGGCGCTTCATGCGCGACTTCCTCTATGTGGACAACCAGCACGGGGCACCGTGGGACGACGTCTGGGACTGGTACTCGGCGTGGCTCCCAGACGTGCGCCACCGCTCCGACTTCAACCACCTGCTCGACATGCTCTCCGGCGAGATCGCGGTCGGGCACTCGTACGTCAGCGGCGGCGACTACCCCGATCTCGACAACCCGCGCACCGGTCTCCTGGGCGCGGACCTCGCCGAGGAGAACGGGTTCTACCGCATCACCCGCATCTACGACGGGGGCGACTGGACCCCCGGGCTCGCCGGGCCGCTGTCGCACCCGGGGATGGAGGTGCAGGTGGGCGACTACCTGCTGGCGATTGATGGGGCCGAGCTGCGCGCTCCCACCAACCCGTACCGCCTCCTGGAGGGGACGGCCGGGCGTGTCATCACCCTCACGGTGGCCTCCTCCCCGTCCACCGATGACGCCCGCGACATCCTGGTCGAGCCCACCGGCAACGAGGGCGCGCTGCGGCGCTGGGCCTGGGTCGAGGCCAATCAGGCCCGCGTCGACGAGATGAGCGGCGGCCGGCTGGCCTACGTCTGGCTCCCCAACACCGGGCAGGGCGGCTACCAGTACTTCAACCGCATGTACTACGCGCAACAGGATCGCCAAGGGGCGGTCATCGACGAGCGCAACAACGGTGGGGGCTCGGCGGCCGACTACATCGTCGACATGCTCGATCGCGAACTAACCGGCTACTTCAATTCGCGCGCGGGTGACCGCAAGCCGTGGACCCAGCCGATGGCGGCGCTCTTCGGGCCGAAAGTCATGGTGATCAACGAGCGCGCGGGTTCGGGGGGAGACCTGCTGCCGTACCTGTTCCGCTTCCGGGGGATCGGTCCGCTGGTTGGGACGAAGACGTGGGGCGGGCTGGTCGGCACCTGGGATACGCCGCCCCTCATAGACGGGGGTGGATTCGTGGCACCCCGGGGCGGCTTCTTCGACGTGAACGGGGAGTGGGCGGTCGAGGCCGAAGGGGTGGCCCCCGACATCGAGGTCCGCAACGACCCCGCCCCGGTCATCGCCGGGGGCGACCCGCAGCTGGAGGCGGCGGTGCGCGAGGCGCTGCGCCTGCTGGAAAGTGGCGGCAGGGTCATCCTCCAGGACGAGCCGCCGCCGCCGGTGCGTTGGCGGCGGCCGGGCCGGTAGGCGCGGGGTCGCAGACCCGAAAGCCACAATGGAAACCGTACATGACAATATGACAACTAAAGTTGACATCAGGTCCGCCAGGAATGGGCGGACGGAGCCCCATCATCGAAAGGACGAATCATGAAACGCTGGGGACTGTTCCTGTTGCGGGTGACCATCGGCTGGCTGCTGGTCCTCTGGGGAATCGACAAGTTCCAGGATGTCGCGCACGGGCAGGCGGTCGCCGAGACGTTCTACTTCGGCATCGGGACGCAGGCCGTGCTGCTGAAGATCTTCGGCGCGTTCGAGATCCTGCTCGGCGCGCTTGTCGTCCTCGGCCTTTGGCGAAAGAGGGTCTACCCGGTGATGTTCGTGATCCTTCTCATCACGACCATCGGCGTCTGGAAGTCCATCATCGATCCCTGGGCCTGGTTCCTGGACGGCTCGAACGTGCTCTTCTACCCGTCGGCGATTATCGCGGCAGGGGCGTTGCTCCTTGGGGCACGATCGACGAGGACAGGACGACGCTTGACGGGGTGCTGGCGAAAGACTAGCGTGGCGCCAATGGACCTTCGGTACGACCAATCGCCGGCGCTTTTTGCGGTTGAGCCGAGTGCGGCCATGGCGTCTCACCGTCGACGGCAACGCTCAGGTGCTCTGCCGCGAAGCGAGGGAAGGGGGTTTCCCGTGTCAAGCCATACGCCCAGGCCGGTTTTCCTGCTGCCGGCAATGATCCTGCTGCTGGCCGGCTGCGATCCCGTGTTCTCGCCCAACCTGACAGGGGAGTACATTTTGGAATCGGCTCAATCGGCCGAATGGACGGGCGGCACCACCCTGACTCCCCCCGCGGCAACGGGTGTCCTGCTCATGACGCAGTCCGCGTTCGGCCCGGATTTGACCCACGGGTACGTGAAGGTCGAACTGACGCACTCCCCGGAACCCGTCGTCCTCTGGTCGGGGCGCTACACGACCACGGCGGGCGGAATCATCACGCTGCGATTCGATAGTGTCAGATTCGAGGGGGAATACGAACTGGACGACAATACCCTCACCACGATGTTGACTGGTGACGAGGCCGTATCCGAGCCCTCCCCTGCCGGGACCATCGTCTGGAGGCTTGATTCGGGATCGTGAGCTTGTCGAGCTGACTCTTGTTACGACCAAATGCCAACCTGGGGATTTCGATGTCAAACTGTACACCCCGGCCGCTGTTCTCTCTGGCGGCGATCTTCCTTCTCCTGGCCGGCTGTGCCGGCTCGGACGCGGCCAAGCTTACGGGACGGTACACTCTGGAATCGGCCACTTCGGCGCAGTGGACGAACGGCGCCACGCTGACTCCGCCGACGATAACGGGTGTCCTGCTGTTGAATCAGAACCGCTTCGGGGTGGAGGGGGCGTATGGGATCGCCAAGATGGAACTGATCCTCTCCTCCTCCGGACCCACGGGCGGCCAGAGCGTCGACTGGAACGGGAGCTATTCGAACTATCCCGGCGGTGACATGGCGATGAGACTGAATGATATCAGATTCGAGGGTGAGCACATCGTGGACGACGATTTGCTGACCACGACGTTGTCGGGCGAGTTTTCCGGGTCCGGGCCCTCCCCTGTCGGGACACTCGTCTGGAAGCGGGAACCGGAGTCGAGCTAGTCCGTCGCGGACGACTCGCCCCAACGCACCCATCCGCCTATAATACCCGCGATTAGCGGATCCGCCCCTCCAGCCCCAGCGAGGCGCACACCGATGTTGGAAACCGAGGTCATCCAATCGAGACGAGGCGGGTTCACCCGCCGCAAGTTCATCAAGGGGGTGATCGCCACGGGCGCCACCGCCTCCGCCGCGGGGTACCTGTTCCGCGGCAGCGGGGTGCTCGCGCCGATGCTCTCCGCGCAGGGTGCCGTCGAGCGGCTCGTGACACTCAACGTCAACGGGCAGCAGCGCCGGGTGGACGTTCCCAAGCAGGAAACGCTCGCCATGACGCTGCGCTACCAGCTCGGCCTCACCGGCACCAAGCTGGGCTGCGACCGGGCCGAGTGCGGCGCGTGTACGGTGCTTATCGACGGGGTCACGCACTACGGCTGCTCGATCCTGACGCACTCGGTGCGGGGCCGCGAGGTCCAGACCATCGAGGGGCTGGAGGAGAACGGACAGCTTCACCCCGTACAGCAAGCCGTCCTGGACGAGGGCGGGTTCCAGTGCGCGTTCTGCGCTCCGGGGTTCACGATGAGCATGGTGGGGATGCTGTCGAAGCACCCGAATCCGACGCGCGAGGAGGCCGCACACCTGCTCTCCGGCAACCTCTGCCGCTGCGGCGACTACGACAAGATCCTGAACACGGCGATGCGGGCGGCCGAGCTGTCCCGGTCGCGGGCCTGAAAGGGGACCAGAGATGGCTGAGAACGTAATC
Organism: Gemmatimonadota bacterium; assembly: GCA_009840215.1. Lineage (GTDB taxonomy): Bacteria > Gemmatimonadota > Gemmatimonadetes > Longimicrobiales > Gaopeijiaceae > Bin94. The sequence goes on from VXOC01000088.1 coordinate 11,865, forward strand.
GGCACCGACATCTCCCCGCCGGATCTGCGGGCGAAGATCACGGGGCAGGCCCGTTACGCCGAGGATTTCCACGCGGAGGGGATGGTCTTCGCGAAGCTGCTGCTGAGCCCGATGCCACACGCGCGGGTGCTCAGCGTGGACACGAGCGCCGCGGAGCGGATGGAGGGCGTGCTGGGGATCCTGCGGGCCGACGAGCTGCCGGTGCAGGCGGAAGGAACGCGTGAAGGCGCGCTGACGGACGAGCCGAAGTACGAGGGCGAACCGATCCTGGCGGTCGCGGCGGTCGACGAGACGATAGCGGCGGCTGCGGTGGAGGCGATCCGGGTGGAGCTGGAGCCGCTTCCCTTCGTGCTGGACCCGCTGGACAGCCTGCGCGAGGGCGGGCCGGACGCGCATGTGGGCGGAAACGTGGCCGGAAGGGGCGAATTGTCGAGCCTGAAGTGGCCCGCATCCGTCTTCGAGGAGGCTGGGGCGGACAAGCTGCCGATGGGCGAGGCCCCGGCGGAGTGGACCATCGGCGACATCGACGCGGGCTTCGCCGAGGCGGACGTGGTCGTGGAGGAGACCATCGTTCACCAGTCCGTCACCCACCACCCGATGGAACCGCGCTCCTGCATGGCTTACTGGCAGAACGGGAAGCTCTTCCTGCACGGTTCTACCCAGAGCACCGAGCGCACGCGCGGGAATGTGGCGCGCATGGCCGGTGTCGAGCCGGACGACGTGGTGTTCATCGGCGAATACTGCGGCGGCGGCTTCGGCAGCAAGATCTCGGGGTCGCCGATCATGGCGGTGCCGGCGGTGCTGTCGCGCAAGATCGGCCGTCCGGTCATGCTGCGCATCACGCGCTACGAGGAGAACTACATCGGGCGGGCGCGGGCGGGATTCCAGGGTTGGGCCAAGATCGGCTTCCGCGCCGACGGCCGCATGACCGCGCTCGACCTCTACCTGGTTCAGGACAGCGGGCCTTACGGGGCCAGCGACTTCTTCACGGCCGGGACCGTTGCCACGGCGTCGTATCAGCCCGAGAACATGCGGTTCCGGGGTGTGGCGATCCTCACGAACACGCCGCCGCGGTCGGCGCAGCGGGCGCCCGGCGGCGCGCAGATCGTCGCCATGCTCGAGCCGCTGGTCGACAAGGCGGCGCGCGAGCTCGATGTGGACCGTCTCGAGATCCGGAAGCTCAACGCGCCGGACAGCGATGGCTGGCTGGGCCCGCAGCAGGGTCCTTTCACCAGCGCGTACGTGCGGGAGGCGCTCGACCTGGGTGGCGAACTCTTCGGCTGGGAAGAGAAGAGGCAGCTGTCCGGTCAGCGCAACGGTACGAAGGTCACCGGGGTGGGGATCGGCCTCAGCCCCTTCACCGCGGGCAGCACCGGCCGCGACGGCCTCCTGGTCATCCGCCCCGACGGCAAGCTCCACGTGCACCAGGGGATCGGAAACCTTGGCACGCATTCGATCGCCGATACCGCGCGTCCCGCGGCCGACGTCCTGGACCTCTCGTGGGACCAGGTCGTGATCGTCTGGGGCGACACGAGCAAGCATTTGCCCTTCAGTACCGTCCAGGCGGGCAGCCAGACCACGCACGCGCACACCCGCGCCAACCACGCAGCCGCGACCGCCATGGTCGGGCTGCTGCAGGAACTGGCGGCGCGTGAGCTGGGCGGTTCGCCGAGCAGCTACCGGGTCGCGGACGGCCGGGTCTTCCGAGCCGGGAACCGCGCGGCTGGTCTGAGCTTCGGCGAGGCGGCCCGTGTCGCGATGGCGCTGGGCGGCAAGTTCAGCGGCGGCGAGTACCCCGAGGACCTCAACGACGCCACGAAGGCGGCGGTCGCGGGCCTCGCGGGCGAAGGCCTCATTGCCGCCGCGCGCGACAACTACGAGCGCGCCGGCGCCGTCTACACCTGGGTCGCCACCTTCGCCCAGGTCGAACTCGACGTCGAGACCGGCGAGGTGGAGATCATCGACCTGGCTTCGGCCACCGACTGCGGCACGGTGATGCACCCGCGCAGCCTCGCGGCACAGACCAACGGCGGCGTCTTCCAGGGGATCGGGATGGCGAAGGGCCAGCGCTGGGTCTTCGACCCCAAGTGGGGCATCCCCTTCACCAAGCGCTTCTACACGGCCCGCCCGCCCGGGATACTCGATGTGCCGCCGAGCCCGCGCTTCACGGCCGTCGACAGGGCCGACCCGCACACGCCGGTGGGCGCCAAGGGCATCGGCGAACCGCCGGTCGGTGCCGGCGAGGCGGCTTACGTCTGCGCGGTGGCCGACGCGATGGGCGGGCTCTGCCTTTGCCGCACGCCGCTCACCGCCGACATGATCCTGGCAGAGCTGGAGGGCCGGCCGCGGCCCTACGGCCTGCTGGACACCCACGTTTGAGGGAGAAGGAGACCTAAAGTGGCCATCATTCGTGACATGATCCCGCCGTTCGAGCTCTTTCAGCCGGCGGGCGTCGACGACGCGGTGCGCCTCATGCGGGAGCACGGCGACAGGGGGTGGGTGCTGGCCGGGGGACTCGACACCTTCGACTGGTTCAAGGACCGGATCAAGCGCCCCGAGGCGGTGATCGACCTCGGGGGCGTGGACGAGCTGAAGGGCATCGAGGTGGCCGACGACGGGGGACTCGAGATCGGGGCCATGACGAGTCTTACGGCAGTGGCCGAGAATGGGGACGTGCGCAGCGGCTACCCGCTCCTGGCTGAGGCCTCCGGGCTGGTCGCGACCCCGCAGATCCGCAACCAGGGCACGCTCGGCGGCAACATCATCCAGGACACCCGCTGTTGGTATTACCGGAGCGGCTGGCCCTGCTACCGTGCGGGCGGCAACATCTGCTACGCGGCCACTCCCCGCTCCATGAACCGCGAGCACTGCATCGTGGGCGCGAGCCGCTGCGTGGCGGTCAATCCCTCGGACACTGCCCCGGCCCTCATCGCGCTGGACGCCGAAATGGTCGTGGCGAGCACGGGCGGCGAGCGCACCTACGCGGCCGAAGACTTCTTCATCGGCCCGGACATCGACATCGAGCGCATGACCGTCCTCGAGCCCGGCGACCTCCTCACCCGCATCCGCCTCCCGGCCCCGTGGAGCGGCGCCCGCTGGTACTTCGAGAAGATTCGCGACCGCAAGGCGTGGGACTTCTCGCTGGTGAGCGTCGCCTCGATGGTGAACGTCGAGGGCGGTGTGATCCGGGACGCGCGCATCGTGGTGAACGGGATCGCGCCGTATCCGGTCCGCGCGACGGCGTCCGAAGCGGCGGTGCGCGGCCAGGCGCCCAGCGACGAGACCGGCCAGGCGGCGGGCGAGATCGCGGTCCGGGGTGCCCGCGCGCTGAGGCACAACGACTACAAGATCGCGCTCACCCGAAACCTGGTGAAGCGGGCGATTCGGGATGCGGCCTGATCCGCGGTCGATTGGCCGCATGGCCGGTCGAATGCCGCGGGGATTCAGTCCACGCGCAGCGAGCCTGTCGACGCCCTCAAGGCGACAAGCACCGTCCACTCCCGATTGGGCCAGGTCCATGAACACGCGCTGCACCCACCACTGGAGGCGATAACCCATGGAATTCCTCCGCCGCGCACTGAACCCCTGGGGCGAGGACGTCCCGATCGGGGTCTCGTGGGACCTGATCTGGGCCGCGGTGATCATCGGTGCGGTCTTCGTGGTGGGCCACGCGCTCATGGTGCCGAAGAAGGTGGGGACGAGCGAGGTCGACCCGGACGAGGCGCGCGGACTGCCCGAGAAGCTGCAGCGCCACACCGTGGGCGCACGAGGATTCCACTGGTCGATGTCGGCTACGATGTTCGTCCTCCTCATCACCGCCTTCTTCCCGGTGATCGGGATCCAGTTCCCCTGGGTCACGATTCACTGGATCGCGGGAGTGCTCCTCATCCTGACCGTCCTCTATCACATCTACCACGTCTTCGCCAAGCAGGACTTCTGGGCGATGTGGATCGGGCGCCGCGACATCGAAGAGGGGAAGGAGGGGCTGAAAGCCGCGCTGGGCCGGCCCGGGGCGAAACGGCCGCGTGCCGCCAAGTATCCGGTCGACCAGAAGATGTTCCACCACGCGGCCACGGTGGTCACGGTGGGCGCGGTGGTGACCGGCGTCCTGATGATGTTCCGCGTCGACAACTTCCTGCTGCCCATGAACATGTACCTGTTCAGCGATTCGGTGTGGGGCTGGATCTACGTCATTCACGGGGTGTGCGGGATCGGCCTGATCTTCCTCGTGATCGCGCACGTGTACTTCGCGATCCGTCCCGAGAAGCGCTGGATGACCTGGTCGATGATCAACGGCTGGATCGACCGGGACCGGTACCTGGAGAACCACGACCCGGAACGCTGGGTGGTGGGGGAGCGG
>VXOC01000293.1:0-10940 GCA_009840215.1 Gemmatimonadota bacterium
CCTCGTGGACCAGGCGGTGGTGCCGGCGGCAGAGCAGGATCGTGTTGGCCAGGCTGGTCTCGCCCCCATCGGCCCAGTGTTTCACGTGGTGGGCCTCGGTGAAGCGGCTCCCGCACCCCGGATAGCGACACCCCCGGTCCCGTTCCTCGAGCGCGCGGCGGATGTGCGGGGGGATGGTGCGCGTCCGCCGCCCCACGCTCACCACTTCCCCGTCCCGGTGACCCATCGCGACCCGCGCGGCGTCGCACGCCATGCGCCGCGATGTCTCCGCGCGCGGCGGCCAGCGTGCGCCCGGTGCGCCAGGCGAGCCATTCGGCGCAGGATGCGAAGTTGTCGGCCCAGCCTTTGCGCCGGTCGAACTCGGCGACGAGGGTGAGCATGTCAAAGGTGGCGATGTTGATGCGGGCGGCGAGCTGGGCGATGCGTTCGCCGAGTTCGAAGAGGTCGTCGGACATTGGTGAAGTCTCCTGAAATGCGAGTGTGGCAAAGGGTCTTCGGGGGGGCAGCAGGTCCCGCCTGCTACAATATGCGCGGCGTGATTTCGGCCTCTCAGGACGGTCCAGGATGCGAAAACCGGGTGTGGAGGCAACACAAATGGGTCACGAGGCCGACCGACGCGTCCCCGGGCCTTCCAGCGCCCGCTGAGGGGCATCGTGGAAGCGGTCCCCGACGCCGCGAGAGCGCGAATTCAAAACCGTACATAGCAGAATCGGCCAGTGATCAGACGATTTGGGACGCCGATGCTCGGATGGGTCTGCGATCAAAGCGCCCGCCCGCCGCCGCGGCAAATCAAGGGACAGCCGCATGCTCGATTGGGACGCCCCGGCTCGATTGACTTCGCTCCCTGCCTGGCGTCATGTCAGTCGAGGACCCGCTCCATCCCCGCCGTGAAGTCGAAATCGCGCTGCGGCGGGGATCACCCTGTCGACGCGCCGCCACGGTTTGATGGCGCTTTTTCAGTACCCGCCGCAACGTCTTGCGACATATCACGTGTGACATGATACTAGCGCCTTCCGCTCGGCCGGTTCCTTTCGTAAAGCGGAACCGTCCCACCCGGACCCTTCGGTTTCCATCCGGTGGGGTGCTCTCGCATCGCCTCAAAAGCCGCCTCGCGGATCCCGGCGACGTCAATGGCATGGTGCAGAGCCACCAACACAACACCAGACAGGAACACGGCCAGCGGGAGCTTCCACTTGTGTCGGAGAAGGTGCCTCAGCGTCGCTTTCACAATGGCCATGAGACCGCTCCTTCCAGGGCGAGGAACTCTCGCTCGGGGAGGTTGTGGGGTGCGGCCACAGCCAGTCGGTCGTCTTGGCAGGGCGACCCTCAGCCACCCTCCTTCGCAAATCGCAGCCTCCCCACCCGTACCCGCCGGTTCCCGTCTGGAGTCTCGACCAGATCGTAGGCGAAGTCCCCGTCCAGCGGGCGCACCATGTTGTCGAACCGATCCGTTCCGACGAGGGTCAGGCCACTCGGGTCCAGTCGAACCGAGTAGATGAAGGTGTCGAACAGCTCCTCGAGCGCGGGGCGGGTTTGCAGGCGCCGTATCTCGTCGGGGTCGATGACCGGCGCGAAGGCAAAGACCCAGACGCCCGAACCGTCAGGTGCAAGCCGCATGTCGGTGACCATGGCCGGTGGCGCCGCAGGTCCGGTTTCCGGATTCCATGCCTCCATTCCGGGCAGTGCCAGTTCCAGGGAGGCCAGAAGCTCCAGGTTCTCGTCGAACACATCGACCATCCCCACGACCGAAGCGATCCATATCCTGCTCTCCGTGTCACGGATCACGTCCCCCGTGAAGAAACGCAGACTGGGGGACTCAGCATCCGGCTGCATCGAACGAGCGATATCTCCGCCTTCATCGATGAGCGCAACACCCGCCCCGGGTCCGTCGCTGCCGAATATGTAGCTGACCAGCCAGCCCCCGGTCGCCGCGTCCGCCGCCATCGATCCCCCGGCCCCGACTCGGAACGTCTTTGTGAAGTCGAGGGCTTTCGAAAAGAGATGTAGCGTGGGACTTCGCCACTCCTGAAGAAGGATTCCGCCGTCGCCCGCGGCGAACTTGGGGAAGGTGCGGAGCTCGCCCGGGCCGTCGCCCTCGCGGGTCAGCTCCCGTTGATAGCGTCCCTCCGAATCGTAGACGATCACCACGCCTCCCAGGGCGTCCGAGCTCGCGAGGTATCCCTGATCGCCCAGCCTCAGGACCTCTGCGGTCGTCCCGACACCCGCCGGATCCTCCGCCGCGCCCAGCGTGTCCATGGGTTCGAATTCGATGGTGCAGCCTACACACAGCTGAATGGCGCTGACGGTGCTCAGCATCAGGCTCATGGGAATAGCTCCTTGATCGGGTGGCGCCTCCACCGAGGGGCTTCGGCAGGCCATATAACATCGATAAGCAATGTATCTTGGTAATCAAGGTAAATGATCGAAGATGTGAGACGCAATGGTCGGCTGGGGTGGTGTGTCCGGCAGGTGAGAAGACCGTGAGACCGCGGTCAGCCGTGATTCCCCCGCCAGGACATTTCGAGGGCCCCGTGGACCGTCCGCCAGTTCTCCCGGTCGGCGGCCAGCTGAGCCTTTCCGCGGGCGGTCAGCCGGTAGTACTTGCGCCGCCGACCTTCCTCGGTGAGTTGCCAACGTCCCACGATGAGCCCGTCGCGCTCCAGCCGGTGCAGGACGGGGTAGAGCATCCCGTCGTACCACGCCAGCTTGCCGTCGGAGAGCAGCTTGACCTGCTTGAGGATTCCGTAGCCGTAGCTCTCGCCGCCGGCCAGGATGGAGAGCACCATCGGTCGGGACGAAGCAGCCACGAGTTCTCTGGAGACCGGCCTCTTCATTGGAACACCCCCTGACCGGAAACGCTGGCCGCTGCCCTGGGCTTGGCGGATGCCCACTCTCGGGCGCGCAGATGGAGGGCCGTGGCCACTGCGGCCAGCGACGTGGCCCAGGTCCAGTAGCCAGTGCCGAATCTCGCGATCCCTTCCCACAGGCCGCGATTCTCAGGGATGAACGCGAAAAGGCCGGAGATGAACACTGCAGCTCCCATGGCCCCGATACCGGCAAGACCGAGGATCCATTTCAGGCAACGTCCAGACGGTGGCTTCAGCCCCAGGAACACAGGGATCGTCATGAGCATCGCGAGGTTGGGAAGGACGTCGAACGCCAGGATCTGGGGATAGCGCAGATCTGCCAACGTGACCTGGAGCAGCCACTGATAGCCGTGGTCGATGGAGAATTCGGCCGAGGGAAGCAGGAACGATACCGCGTACATCGCCCAGCCAGTCAAGAACACCCGCCGCCACCTCGCCTTGCCCACTTTGGCGAACTCCTTCGAGAGCACTCGGGCCGGGCCGATCTCCTTGCAGGCGACATGGAACGCCTGTGCAGGCCCCAGCGTTGCATTCAACTCCAGTTCAAGATCGACATGCGCCCGCAGGTGGTCCTGCAACTCGTCGAGTTCGCGCGGTGTCAGCGACGAGGTGCGTTCCTGCCACCTCCTCCACTCGGCGACCTGCGCGTCCAAGTCGAAATCCCGGCGCTGTTCCATGATCCCCTCCTTTGCCGTTCGCAACGGGTCGCGTATGCTAACGCGCCGACAGCCCGAGGGGCAAAGACCTGTCAACCGGACTCGCCAGCTACGGCCCGGCCCCCTATGTTGAAACCGGCCATCACCGTACACCCCAAGGAGGGCGAGGAGTGGACCACCTGAAAGCCATCAACCAGAAGGCCCGGCGGATCGAGGAGCATGTGGGCGCGCCGGAGCCGGTCACGCCTGCGGCACCCTCACCCGCCGAAAACGGTGACGCTTCACCCGAAGCAACCGCTGCCGACCCCGCCGACCTCGACGTCGTCGGCCTCGAAAGCCGCTCCGGCCCCCACATCCCCCTCGGCTGCTCCCTCGTCTTCGCACCCGGCTGGGAAGTCGACTCCACCGGCGGCACCGCCGGCCTCTGCCAGCCCGTCGAGCGCGACCTCTTCGACTGTCACCTGGCCTGCTTCTGGCCCGCCCATGTCCCCGACCAGCTGAACCACGCGCCCGACTGGACCGGGAAGTGCGCGTCCGCCCAGAAGGACTGGCGCAAGATCGACCTGATCTTCCCGTGAGGGGTTCGCACTCCGCGCTCACGGCCGCGGCCCTCGCCGCTCTCGCCGTCACCACACCCCCCGCCCACGCCCAGAGCGGCGGCAACGGCGTCATCTACATGGGCGCCTACGACCGGTCCATCCTGGTCATCGACGAGAGCAACCTCGAGGTGGTGGACCGGATCGAGACGACGACCGGAATCCCCATCAGCCTCACGCTGTCGCAGAACCACGAGCGCATCTACCTGCGCAACGCCGAGTTCGAGGAGATCGAGATCATCGACGTGGCCGCGCGCAAGTCGATCGACAGCTTCACCCTGAGCCGGGGAAACTCGAAGGTGCGGATCTGGGGGATGACCGTGGACCCGCAGGAGGAGTTCGTCATCCTCAACACGATGCGTTACACGAAGCAGATGGACCGCTGGGAGATCGACGACCCGGTCCTACTCAAGTACGACCTGAAGGAGAAGGAAGTCACCGACACGATCCCCTGGCCGGACGGCGAAGAGCGGCAGCGGGTGCGGCTCATGTTTTCGCCCGACGGCGAATACCTGTATTTCTTCGGTCGCGACATTCTGGTCCTGGAGACCGAGAACTACACGGAAGCGGATCGCTGGGAGCTGTCGCGGCCGCTGGAAGAGGGGCTGGGCCGATTCAGCTTCGGCTTCCCCCGCAGCTCGCACGACGAGCCCGGCATCCACACGGGCCTCTTCAACTTCACCGACCCCGTCCAGAACCGCCGCATCATGGGGATCGCGCGGGTCAACCTGGCCGAGAGGGAGTTCGACTTCTTCACCCTGGGGCCCAGCCGCGGGGTGAGCTTCCGCCTGGCGCCGGGGGGCAGGAGGGGCTACGGCCTGGTGCAGCAGATCGGGAACTACGAGTTCTGGACCTTCGACCTGGAGGGCCGGAGGGTGGAGAGCCGGCAGCGGTTTGCGGGCCGGCCCCGGATGAGCCTGGAGGTCAGCTCGAACGGCGAACTCCTGTACATCTACAACGCGGGCGGCACAATCGACGTGTACGACGCGGGCACGTACGAGTTTCTGCGCACGGTGGCGTACGACGCGGACATGACGTCGTTCATCATGATTCCGGAGGGAACGGGGCCGGGGGGTTCCTGAAGGGGCGTTCCCGGTGTTTGCGCGGCAACGCATCCGGGGCAGAACGGTTGGCTTTGGTGGTTCATGATGTAAACTGTACATTACAATATGTAATGTGTAGTATACAGTCTGGGGAGATGTTGGGAGACACCGCCCTCGGCCGCGATCGTGGCCGGGCGGACACGGTGTGTGGCCGGGCGGACACAAACGGTGGGTATCGGGGTTGCTCCGGACAGCATCCTGCGCCGTTGCAACTGGTCCCCGAACGGGCTCGGGGAGCGGCCCCATTCTTGCCTGCATGTGGGTGATGATCCCCCGCCGCGTCAACGCTGAGCGCGTCCCCCGTCCAAGCGCAGGGAGCCCCCGATGAGCAAGCCGACTGTCCTCTCCGCAATCTTCACGATCACCCTCGCCGCGGCCTGCGACCGCCCTTCCGTCCCCGGCGCCAACGGCACCGGCTACGCCGTCCACGACTCCGCGGGCGTCGAAATAGTCGTGAACCACACGCCGGAACACCCCCCCGGGCAGTTCTGGACCGTCGACCCCGAGCCGGAAATCGTGCTGGGTGGGGAAGAGTACCCGGGCGATGCGGCCAACGACTCGGCCCAGCTCATCTGGGATGTCGTCGGCATCGCCCGCCTGACGGACGGCAGGGTGGCGGTGCTTTCCGGCGAGGGCCAGGCGCTCTTCCTCTTCGAGGCTTCCGGCAAGCTGTCCGTCACAATCGGACGGGCTGGGGAGGGTCCCGGTGAGTTCATGCGGCCGGAACGGCTGCAGTACCTTCCGCCGGACACGCTGGTCGTCTGGGACTACCACATGACCTCGATCAACTATTTCGATACCGAAGGCTCGCTGCTGCGCGAACGGACCATCGACCACGCCGTCCTGATGGAGCGAGTTCCCGGCGCGTCCGGCGAGTCCATGAGAATGACCCTTCCCGACGGGTCCTTCATCGTTGGTCGCGTCGATCCGGAGGCGGCCAGGGAGATCGGCGAACCGATGCCCGGCAGCACGTTCAGATTCATGCCCGAAGAATACCTCAGGGTCGACGAGGAATACGGCACTCAGTCCTTCGGGACATGGGAAGGGATGGAGATGTGGGTTCCGGAGATGGACGTCGATCCCGACTTCGGCATCCCCTTCGTGCCCACCTTTGCACTCGATTCCCACATCGCGGTCGGAGGCGATCCCCTCTCGGTCTACATCAGCGAGGGCGACCGCAACGAAATCCTGCAGTTCGCGCTCGACGGCAAGCTGATGCGCATCATCCGGCGAACGACCGATCCGCTGGCCGTAACCGACAGGTCGCACGGTGCGTGGATGGATGACATGTACGCGTTCGGCGAAGTGATCGGCGAGCCTCTGCCTCCGGGCGTCTTCGACGGGATGCCGCGCAAGGAGTCGTATCCGGCGGTGGGTGGACTTGTTGTCGACGCGGAGGGCTATCTCTGGGTCAGGGAGTGGTCGGAGTCGGAGGCCGGATGGCCGGACCGGTGGAGTGTCTTCAGTCCGTGGGGACGCTGGCTGGGCATCCTCGCCGTTCCGCCGGAGCCCGCGCTCTCCGATCTCTTCATGTGCTACAAGTACATGGTGCCCTGCTGGGTGGACCGTGACATGTTCCTGACGATCAGGCGCGACGACTATGGGGTGGAGCGGGTGGAGGGGTACAGGATTCGGCGGGTGGAGTAGGGAACGACAGGTCGCTCTGACGGGCATCACCCCATCCAGCGAACCTCATGGATCGCGACCGTGACGCGACCCAGTTCGTCCCTCACGACCGTCAGCGCGGTCTGTTCGCTCACCTGCACCGGCCCGACGTTGGCAGGTAATCGTACATGGCCGACCAACCTGCCCTCCGCGTCAAATACGTCCCAGACCTGGTCGTCCGCGGGGACGCCAGCCATCGCCGGCTCGGGGTCGCCGGGTCGCAAGAGCCACGCGCCGCCTTCATCCGTGACCACCACGGCATCCCAATGACGTTGTGCGTCCGGTATCGGCATGTCGGACAGGTGCTCCTCGTAGATTCGCTGCTGGGATGCAGGGAAGCCGCCGCGCCGGATGCGCTCAAGGAACATCGCCCTGGAGGTGCCATCGACCTGGAGGGGCGCCCGATCGATCTCGACCCTGCGCTCGAGACCTGCCGGGCCGTACACGGAATACGACGCCTCCCCGGTGTTGTCGACCATGTAGACCCGGTCGTCCCGGAACCCCAGTCGCGGGCCGCCGGCGAACGGTACGCTGACCGGCGTGCCATCGTGAAAGTACCACAGTGCGCCGAGGGTCTCCATCACCAGGACCGGGGCCGTCCCGTCGAGCGGCATGGTCCAGATTCTGACCGTATCCCGCACCGTCGAACCGTCTACCGGCATGCGCTCCAGTCCTCCGCTGATATGGCCAAGGAGGGTTCCCGCCGGGGTCACGTGACGCGGCCGCGGCGAGATGCCGAACACCGGCGGCATCAGGTGGCTGCGCTGCAGCTCGCCGCTCTCGGAGAACACCGATACTCGACGGTGCTCATGGTCGTACACGTAGGCGCTTCCTTCGCCGTCGAACCCGAGGAACACACTTCGCCGGAACTCGCCGGGGCCGTCGCCTCTCCCGCCGATCGTGAACAGGTGCGCCCCGGAGCCGGAGTCGAATACGCGGATCTCCCGGGTTTGCGCCTCCGAGATCCACAGCGATCCGTTCGGGTGCAGCCGGGCGCCGACGCCCCCACCGAACAGTTCCGGGCCTTCCGTTTCGGAGCCGACGACGCGGCTGGCGGGCTGAACGAGTTCCCCGCGGGGCAGGGGCGCATCGGTGTTCCGGACGATCTCCACCCCCGCGCTGTCAGCGTGGCCCGGGCCGGCTTCCTCGCTCCGGTCGGAAACGCCGCATCCCGCGCAGAGCAGGACGATGGCGACGTGGCGTCTTCGGGTGACACACGCCATTCGGTCGTGGAGCCGCACAGGACGAAGCCGTGGAAGGACAGAATGTATACTGGACATTACATAATGTAATGTCGGCTTTACATCGTCAACAAGTGAAGACAACCCGAGCGGAATGAGCACCCGTCAAACCCACAAGGACGTGAGCGATGTTGCACAGGGGAGGCGGACCATTGCCGCTGGAAGCCGGGGGGTGCACGTTGGCTCATGGGCCGGGCGCAATGAAGCGCATCGGGAGATGGGAGCTTGAGCGGAAGGAGATCCGCAGATGAAGTATCGTTGCGTCACCTCGCTCCTCGTTCTCGGTGCCCTGCTCGGCCATGCCGGCCAGGTCCATGCCCAGCGACCGACTATCGTGCGGCCCCCCCAGAAGAGTCCCGAGGAACGCTACGAGGACATGAAGAAGAGCCGGTTGCTCGCCGCAACGCTCGAGCTCATCATCCCCACCCTGGGCCACGACTACGCTGGCGACCAATGGGCGGGCCGGCCGATGGTCTACATGATGGGTGCGGCGGTGGGCACCTTCGCCGGGGCTTTGGCGCTCGGGGTGCCCTGCACCAAGAGCGGTCCGGATGCGAATTGGGACTCGGGCTGCGAAATGCTCGAGTTCCTCGCGAAGGCCAGCGTCGCAGCCTTTTTCGGCAGTCGCGTCTGGGCGTTCGTTTCGGCCTGGAGGGTGGCGAACAGAACCAATGCGTTCAACCGGAGGCGTCTCGGCATCGAGGACGCGGGGCTCGCCCTGTCGGTCACGCCGAGGGGGCAGCTCGCGTTGGGGGTGTCGTTTCGCTTCTGAATGTCGTGTTTCGCGGCAGGGAGGCTGCGGATGCTCAAACGACTGACCCTTCCCGTCACCCTCGCGATCCCTGTGGCCATGCTCGGGTGCGACCAGGCGTCCTTTGGTGGCACGGCCGAAAACCCCGACGTCACCATCCGGGATTCCGCCGGCATCGAGATCGTCGAGAACCACGCCCCCGAGCATCGCGCCGGGAGCTTCTGGACCATCGGCCCCGAGCCGGAATTCGTGCTCGGCGGGTCCGAAGACCTGAGCGGCCTGGCCAACGATTCGGCGCAGCTGATCTGGCGGGTGGTGGGACTGGCCCGTTTGCCCGATGGCCGGGTGGCGGTCCTCTCGTCAGAGAACCGGCAGCTCATGCTCTTCGAACCCTCGGGCGAGCTGTCCAGGATCATCGGCCGGGCAGGCGAGGGCCCCGGCGAGTTCACCCGTCCGGAAAGGCTGCAGTTTCTTCCGCCCGACACGCTGGTGGTGTGGGACTATCATATGACTTCGATCGACTACTTCGACACCGCCGGCACGCTCTTGAAGGAACGCTCGGTGGACTATGCGAGGATGAGGGAGCACGGCATCTGGGGCGAAGGTATGCGATTGGCCCTGAGCGATGGATCGTTCGTCTCGACCAGGGCGGGTCAGAAGACGGAAACCGAGCCTCCGTGGAGTGACTGTTCGCCGCGACGGGGCTGGTTTGCCCCGGTATCGAGGACCGGTGCGTTCGTGGGCGAGCCGCGGGAGCGCGAGAGTCCCGCCCGTGAATTCGTCCTGATCGACACCGCGTACGCGGCGCACGCGTTCGGGTGCCCCCGGGTGATCGCGGCGGGGGGCGATCCGCCCTCGATCTACGTCAGCCGCGGCAACCGGAACGAGATCCACCAGTTCTCGGCCGCCGGAAACCCGCGCAGGATCATTCGGCGCACGACCGATCCGCTCCCCGTCACCGATAAGGCGCTGAGGGCGTGGGAGGACAGGACCCTCGGCGCCTACGAGGAGCAGGGCTGGCCTCCTCCCGAGGCCCAACTGGAGGCGATGCGGAGCGTGGAGACCTTCCCGCCGATCGACGGCATCATCGTGGACGCGGAGGGCTATCTGTGGGTGAGCGAATACTCCGAATCGGAGACGTGGCTTGTCGACCGGTGGAGCATCTTCAGCCCTGAAGGCCGCTGGCTGGGTGTGTTGGACATGCCCGGGGACGAGTACGCGGCGGCTTTCTTCCGGTGTCGCGGATACGTTGTCACGTGCTGGATCGACAGGGACTTCTTCGTGGTCCTCGGGCGCGACCAGTTCGATGTCGAGAGGGTGGATGCCTACCGGATTCGGCGGTTGCAGGGGCGGTAGGTCGCAGCCCGTTACCTGCGCGGGATCTCCCACACCGGTCCTGAGAGGCCTCGTCTGGCCATGTTCCGCAGGCCGGCTGCAGCTCCCGGGTCCCAACCGTCAAGCACCTCGTGACCCTCCTCGGCGATTTCAGCGAGGACCTCCAGCAATTCGGGGTCGCGCATCACCGACGCCAGCGTGATCGCGTCTTCGAACACAAACCCCGTGTGTGTTCGGGTCGAAAAGCGCATCGTCTCGGGGCCGAGATATAGCAGCGCGACATCCCTGATGACGGCGCGCTCCTCGCTTGACAGCGTCTCGCCCCACCTTTCCACCGCTTTGCTCAACGCATACAAGGCGCCATTGACATCATCCCAGGCGGCGTCCGGGGACCGGGCCCACGCCGCCACATGGGGAATGATCTCGGGACCGAACCGCATGAGCGCCTGCCGCACCCCCCCGCCCGAGCAGATCATCTGCACCAGTGCCGGCATGGTCGCGGGATCCCGCAGCGCTATCAGGAAATGCTCGAGCTCCAAAGAGAGCTCCAAGTGCTTGCCGCCGATACCCGTGGGGGTGCAGCCGTCCATGTAAAGCCTCGCTTCACGGTCGGGGGGGGGGGGGGGGGGGGCGCGCGCGCCGCGCGGGGGCGCCGGGGGGGCGCGGCCGGGGGGCCCCCCCCGCCCCGCCGCCCGGCGGGCGGGGCGCGCGGCCCGCGCCCCCCGC
>VXOC01000293.1:10950-13064 GCA_009840215.1 Gemmatimonadota bacterium
CCCCCCCCCCCCCCACCCCCCCCCCCCCCCCGCGGCCCCCCCGCCCCCGGGGGGGCCCCCCCCCCCCAACCCCCCCCCCTCCGCGGGGGGGGCCGCCCCCCCCCCCCCCCCCCCCACAGCTCGGGCGTCACGACGTAGCCCGGTCGGAACTTCCACCCCAGCTCGTCGTCCGGGTCGTAACCCAAGGGCACATCGCCCAGCGCGCGCGCGACCACATCGCGGTCGTGGCTCCTGAGGTCCCGGGCGATCTCGGCCTGGGAGCGCTGCGGCCCCGCCTGGCCCGCCAGACCCGGGGCCATGAGAAGCACCGCCACGGCCGCCAGAATGCTCGAATTCCGCATCTGTCTCGTCATGATTGCCAATTGCCCGGTCGACCATCCTGATGATGCCCGCCTGACCCACCCAAAACGACGACCTGAGCCGTGGCGGGAAGCGATTCGAACCGGAATCGTAGGAGAGGACTGCCGGGCTCCGCAACTCCTCTCATCTGGCGAAGTCCCCGCTCCGCATCCAAAGTCACTGTAATGGCCATCTTCGACCCCGAAATCCGCCGCGGCTTCGCCTACATCGTTCCCTTCAAGGGCCGGCTCGCGGTCATCATCCTCCTGAATCTGGCGGGCACCGCGCTCGCCCTCTACGTCCCCTTCCTCACCCGGACCCTCGTCGACGACGCCCTCCTCGGCGCGGACATGGACGCCCTCAAGCGGGTCGTCGTCCTCTTCGTCCTCGTCACGGCGGCCAGCTTCGTCCTGAACTTCGTCAGCGGGATGCGCTACACGAAGGTCTCGGCCGAGATCCTCTTCCGCATGCGCGTGACCGTCTACCGCCACCTGCACCGCCTCTCGCCACGGTTTTTCGCAAAAACGCCTCTTGGTGAAATAATTTCACGAATTAACAACGATGTGAGCGAAATTCAACGGGTTCTGGCCGACGCGGCGCTGGCGTGGCTCGGCAACGTGGCCTTCCTGGCGGGCGCGGTGGGCATGCTGCTCTGGCTCGACTGGCGCCTCTTCCTGGCCGCCGCCGCCCTGCTGCCCCCCGCGATCTGGGCGATCGTGGCGTACCGGCGCCGCCTGGTGGTGCGCGTGCGCGTCATGCGGGAGCGGAGCGCAGGGATCGGCGCCTTCCTGATCGAGACGCTGCGCGGTGCGCGCCTGGTGGCCGCGGCGAACGCTGGCGAACGCGAGGCCGCGCGTTTCAGCCGGCTGAACGACGCCTTCGTATCCGCGCTCATGAAGATGCAGCGCCTCAGCTACCTTGCCGGGGGCCTGCCGGGGATCCTGCTTTCGGCCAGCACGGCGGTGGTCTTCCTCTACGGCGGGTCGCGGGTGATCGACGGGGCGATGACGCTCGGGACCTTCACCGCCTTCATGGCCTACCAGATCCGCCTGATCGGCCCGGTGCAGGGTCTGATGGGGCTCTACACGGGACTCGGTGCCGCGCGCGTGTCGCTCCGGCGCGTGCACGAGCTACTCGACGAGCCGGTCGAGGTGGAGGACCCGGCCGCGCCCGTCGCGCTCGGCCCCGTGCGCGGCGAGATCGTCTTCGAGGACGTGTCGTGCGGCCACGGCCGCGGCGCCGACGTGCTGGACGGCTTCGCGCTGACCGTCGAGCCGGGCGAGGTGGTGGCGCTGGCGGGGCGGTCGGGGAGCGGCAAGTCCACCGTCGCCGACCTGCTGGTGCGCCACCTGGACCCCGACCGCGGCCGCGTCCTCCTCGACGGCGCCGACCTGCGCGACGTCGCGCTGTCGGAGCTCCGTGCGCGGGTGGCGGTGGTGGCGCAGGACACCTTCGTCTTCAACACCTCGATCCTGGAGAACGTGCGGTACGCGCGGCCGGAGGCGGACCGGGGAGCCGTGTCGCAGGCGGTGGAGCGGGCGGGGCTGGGGGACTTCGTGGCGTCACTCCCGGACGGACTCGACACGGTGGTGGGCGAAGAGGGGCAGGCGCTTTCGGCGGGGGAGCGGCAGCGCGTGGCGATCGCGCGGGCGCTGCTGGCCGATCCGGCGGTGCTGGTGCTGGACGAGGCGACGAGCGCGCTGGACGCGGAGGCACAGGCGAGGGTGGTGCGTCAGAGGACATCAACGGCGAGCCAAGGGGCGGATTAGCGACGG
>VXOC01000293.1:13164-15945 GCA_009840215.1 Gemmatimonadota bacterium
GAGGGTGGTGCGTCAGAGGACATCAACGGCGAGCCAAGGGGCGGATTAGCGACGGCGGGGCGACGCCCAGACGAGCCGAAGGGGAGAGCCCGGGCCCCAAGACAAGCTCCTTTCATTTGTCGGGGGAGATGCCATCGGCGAGTCCAATCGTCTGTATACGTCCGTATCTATAGCCAGATTGAAGCGCATCACACTCCCATTATCATCGCGGAGATTCGTGAGCCAGATATCATAAGTCATCGCTAGATAACGCGTTACGGCTCGCAAGACACAGAACACCCGCCTCTCGACATTGTGTCCGCCCTGTGATCACTGTGGTAGGTAAGAGGCGATATGCGCCATTGCGCTGGCACTGATGATGATATACGATCATGCCTCGCTCGTCGATCGTCCACGATTAGCAGGAGAAAGAAAGCATGCCCGATTCGGAGAAACAACAGGCAACAGCACCGTACGCCTCGTGGAAGAGCTTCAAGACCTTTCTCGAGTTGCTGGCGGACATGGGAGTGCCGGAGAGAATCGACCGAACCGTTATGAGTCGGATGTCAGGGGCCACCCAGAGCAACATACGGGTGGCGCTGCTGTTCTTGAAGCTGACGGATTCTGATGGGTCGCCGACCACGGCGCTGAGAGAACTCGTGGATAGCCACGGTGCGAACGAGGAATGGAAGAGTGCGCTTCGCGGGGTCATTCTGCCCGCCTACGAGCCGGTGATCGCAGATCTTTCGCTAGACGCTGGGACCGCCGACCAGCTGTGGAAGTGTTTTCGGGAGCATGGGGGTGTTCGAGGCAGCACGCTGAGTCGCGCGGTGCGTTTCTTCCTGGCAGCCCTCCGGGAAGCCGGAGTGAGCCACTCACCGTATTTCAAGCCTCCGCGACGTCCCTCCCCTCCCAAGGTGAAGGAAGAATCAGAGCGTGTCCCGGGGATCGCGAAGACACCGGAGACGCGCAGACCACCTCAAGAGAAAAAGGGGAGCGAGTCGCGTGAGCCTGCGGTTGCCAAGAATCTCGGGGACAATCGTGGTGCAGGCTGGCGGTCTCACTCGTTCCACCTTCCGAACTACAGGGAACCAGTCGAGGTCAAAGCCCCTGAGAAAATCACGAAGGAGGAGTGGGAATTGATCAACCTTTTCATGGTTGGCACCATCAGGCTGGCCGAGAGAGCGCCCTCGCCCTCGGATTGCTCCGAGGACGAGGGGCAAGTCGCTGGAAGGGGCGCGTAGTGGGTACCGGACTGGGGTTTAGACCCAGTGCTGCGGGGTTCAACACCCCGGCGCTCCATCCAGCGTTCCCCCCTCTATTGAGGAAGGAGGTGATTGCCATGCCACCGCCGCCGTAGTGCCTAGAATGACAGCTTGTTTCCATCCTCAGCGATGATGGCAAGCCCGGGCCCGTGGCCAAGCTAGCTCTTGGCCACGGGCCTAGTTCCCGACAGTCTAAGGTCTGATGTCGCGTGACGCCATGCTCCTAGAGGGGGATTCGTTCTCACAGCGACGCCCTCTGGCGCCACTCTCTCCCTTTCGCTCAATCCTCCCGGGGTTACTGGG
Source organism: Gemmatimonadota bacterium (assembly GCA_009840215.1). GTDB lineage: Bacteria > Gemmatimonadota > Gemmatimonadetes > Longimicrobiales > Gaopeijiaceae > Bin94. The sequence goes on from VXOC01000293.1 coordinate 14,712, forward strand.
AGCCTCCACGGGTCGAAATCGCAGCAAGGGATCGCAAATCGCCCTCAGAAGAGAATAATGTAAACTACACATGACATTCTGTAAACTCTTCTTCACTCTCCCGTTCACCACCGCATTACGGCGTGATCATCGGAAACATCGCACTCGTCGATCCCCAACTACCAGCACCCGATCCGGTTCGAAGGAACTTGGCTGGCCACGGCAAACCTGGCGGCAGGGTGCCCCCGGTATTCTCCGTCCGCTTCCAACACGTCGGTCAGCGCCTCCTCGTCCACCAGAGTACCGTGGCGCCCCCCAAGACCCTGAGTGCGGCTCGGTCGATAACGTGGATGGTGCCCGAGCTGTTCGCCACCGACCATGCTGGCGGTGGCCAGGTTAACAGGGTGGTGCGGAAGCGGTACAATGAGGGCGTCGGTTCGGTGAGAACAGGTGCGCCCGATGGAGCGGGGGTCGTGCCGCGAGGAACCCTGTCCCGTCCAAGTGGCGGTGCCGTGAGGGTTTCCACTCGCCAGTTTCTAATGTGCTGAACCCGCAAAGGGGTGCAAGGAACCGGGGTGGGTCCGGCTCGACCCGGCCCGGTCCGACCGACACGGACAATAAAACACCTGGTTGACAGGGAACGGATCGTTAGCCCCATCACTGCATCCCGCAGCCCTTTACGAGAGCCGCCCCTGCCAACCAGGCGAGTACTGCCTGTCCTGCTCTCCGCACCCGATTGCCACCGTTGCCCCCCGGTGGCGATCACGGTGCGTATGTGCGCTATTACCACGGTCCCGAAAAAAAAGTTCCACCGGTAGAACGGTCCCGAGCGCATGACCCCCGAAAACCCGCGAAAATCCAAGCCCATAGGACATCTGGCGGGGCGGATCTGCGTCCAGGGTTCCCGGCTCCGCGACCTCCGGGGGCGCGGTGTGACGGTCGCCGTCATCGACAGCGGGGTGAACCCGGCGCACCCGCATGTGAGCGGCGTGGCCGGCGGGGTGCGGATCGACCTGTCGGGAGGTGTCTCGGAGGACTGGGTGGACCGGCTGGGGCACGGGACCGCCGTCTTCGCGGCCATCCAGGAGAAGGCGCCCGAGGCGGAGATCCACGCCGTGCGCGTCTTCGACGACCGGCTCAGGACGAGCGTGCGGGCGCTGGTCGCCGCCATCGACTGGGCGGCGGAGCGGGGGGTGCAGGTGGTGAACCTGAGCCTGGGGACGGTTCGCGAGGAGCACGCGGGGGTGTTGGAGGG
>VXOC01000285.1 GCA_009840215.1 Gemmatimonadota bacterium
AAACCCCATCCCTCTACGTCTCGGGGGCTCGTATATGTGTATAATACACCGGACACCCCCGCCCGCCCCCTCACACGGGGCGGGCAGGCTTGCCCCGTCCGCCCTGGACGGGGTTTCACCCCCTTGCAGGAGGTAAGAGACATGCAGGCCATGAAGACGACGCCAGCGGCCACCGTGGTCGAGTTGCTGAACGCGACGGCGGACCACATCGAGGCCCACGGGTTGCTGCTCGGGATGTTCCAGTTTCACCCGGGCGCGACGGGCGAGGACAGCGTACCCACATGCGGCTGCCTGTTCGGCACGATGCGGCACTTTGCCGGACTGCCGCCCGCAGCGGCCACGGCGACGCCGCACCATCCGGTGATGGCCCCGGCGCTCAAGGCGCTGGAGGCCGTGACGCTCGCCGAGCGCCGCGAGTTGGGCGGCGACGACGGCCCGGTCGGGCTGATGGCTTGGAGCGACCACCACGCGAACCTGGTCGTGGTCAGCCGATACGACAAACTCATCGGGGTGACGCACCGCAACCCGCGCAACATGGACGGCGGCCCGCCGCACGGCGACCGCCTCAAGGTCATTTCCGCACTGCGCCGGACGGCACACTCGGAGATCGCCAAGGGGTTGCGGTAGCCGCCTCCCCGCGTCCCGTCCGTTCCTTCACCGGAGCGGGCGGGCTTGCCGTCCCGTTCGGGGGCGGCTTCACCGCAGGAAAGGGAGGCACGGAATGAGATTGTCCGAGGTACTGCGCGCCGTCGATTGGAAGGACTTCACCGACTCGTTTGTCGTGTTGGGCGGTGATCGGCCCGTGTTCGTGGCGCTACGCGATTCGGACGGCTGTTGTCCCATCGTCAACGCCTTGCTCACCAAGGGCGACGCGACCCAGAACGCGGACGCGCTGGAGTTGGCCACGGGGCGGGGCGTCCGCCACGGTGCCGCATTGGCGGCGATTCGGGCGGCGGACTGCTCGCGGCCCGGTGTCGGCTGGCCCGTCCACTATGACCCCCGGCACGTCAAGCGGGCCGCCGTGCGGCTTCGCCGGTGGATGGTGGCGCAGGTCGTCGCCCACATACCCGGCGCGCGCTTGGTGCGCGGCCCGTGGCTCGGGCCGGTCGGTGTCGAGTTGGTCCGCGCCGCCCAGCCGGTGCGCTGATCCCCCCGTCCGTCGCGGTTCGACCCGTGGCGGGCGCTTGCCCCGGTCCACTCGGGACCGGGCTTTACCACCTTGCAGGAGGTAGACCCATGCAGGAGAGCACCGCTAGCTACATCGCCCGAAGGGTGCGCGAGTTGCGAGACTCGGCGAACGACGAGGCGCTCAATCTCGGCAGTCCCGAGTCACTTTGTGACTTGGTGGCCGCGCTCGACGACTTGAGCGCCGACGCCGACCGCGTAGCGCGTGAAACCCTGTTGGACGTGGTGCGCGAGGGTTCAATCGTGCTGTGGTCCATCGAAGGGCCGGACCCCGACCGGGAACGGTTCGCTTGGTTCGACGACCACGACCGGGCGGTCGCCGCGTTCGCCGATCATCCGAAGGCTACGCACCTGATGGCGAACACGTTCGCCGTATCGCTGGAGGACAGCAATTTGGTGATGGAGAGGACGCCGGAGGATGCGGAGGCACTGGACGCGCGCGAGGTGGACCGGATCGTCGCGGGCGAACCGCTGGACCCCGGCGAGTTGATGGCCGAGGTACGCGGCTACGGCCACGACGTGCCCACACTCTTGGACATCGCCGAGCAATGGGACGAAAAGGCCACCGAATCCGCAGCCACCTACGGACAAACCCATTGGTGGGCGAAGGAGGCCCGACAGCGGGCCGCAGCGTTCCGCCTTGTCGCCGCCGAGATCGATTTCGGGGCCGTGTACGGTTCCCGTGCCGCCGTCCAGCCGTCCGGCTGACCCCCCCGTCCGGTCCCCTTCACCGGGGGCCGGACGCTTGGCCGTCCTCAACCGGGGGACGGCATCACCCCACAGAACAGGGGGCAGAACCATGCAGGAAGCCAAAAAAGGCGCACCGGCAAAGGGCAGGCGCGAAACCGCTTGGCAAGCGGGATTCGACGACGCCAAGGACGGCAAGCCGCCGCGCGAGGCTTGGCCGGACCCGACCGTGATGGGTTACTACCATGCCGGACACCGCGACGGACTGGCCGCCGTTGCGGAGGCCGAGGCCCAAGAGGAGGAAGAGGCCGAGGCGTGCGCAGCCGCGACGCTTGAGTACGCGCGCAAGAAGGCCGGGGGGGCGGACACGCTCACCTACCGCGACGGGGTGCGGGACGCCCTTTGCGGCATGTACGGCCCGCGCGCCCTGGGCGTGCCGCCCGAGAGCCTGCCGTATGACTATCTCGCGGGCCGTGACACCGCAATGGCGGTGCGCGGCGGGGCCGCCGAACCCGACAGCCCGCCCGGCGAGCGGGATTACTGGCTCGGCTTTCTCCATGCCTTGCGCTTCGAGCACTACAACGACATCGACCCGTCCGATTGGTATTGTGCGGGGGTGGAAGATGGCGAGGTGGCCCGCGAGCGCATCGACGAGGGCGGAGTGATCGGCGGCTACACCGAGACCGACGCCGGACACCAGCACACCGCGTACCGGGTTGTCGTGACCGTACCCGGCAGCAACCGGCTGCCCGACCGGGGACTCGGTCCCTATACCGAATGGAGCGAGGCCGCGAAGGACCGCGACGCACTGCGGGCGGTCGGCAGGGACGCCAAGGTGGAAGGCGTGCGCTACAGCGGCGCGCTCGGCGACGGGAGGCCGCTGCGGATGTGGGAGGAAATCGAAGCACTCTAGCAGACTCGCCCCGGTGGGATCGAACCCGCCGGGGCGCTTGTGTTCCGTCCACGGGGGACGGGGCAGACACTCCCACAAAAAGGGGGAAACCATGCAGGAAGCCAAAGAAGGCGGGCCGACCAAGGCCGAGCGTGAAGCCGCTTGGGAGGCGGGATTCAACGACGCCACCGACGCCAAGCCGCCGCGTGACTGGCCGGACCCCGCAACGGCGGGCGACTACAACGCCGGACGCGCTGATGGCCGCGACGCCATCGCACAGGAAGCCGAAGCCGCCGAAGACGCCGAGGCGGACACGATGGTGTACCTTCGCGGCACGTTCGCCGCGCTCGAGAAGCGGTTCGACAGATTGGCGGGCGGCATCGCCGAACACGTCCATTCCAAGGCCGGAGAAGCGGCGGTCGACATCTTTGAAGACCTGTGCGTGACGTTTCGGGCGACGGTCAAGGGCATCGACCGAGAGGAAGGCCCCGAGGCCATCGTCGCCGTCCGCGACACGCTGCGGCAGGTGGACACGATCACAGCGGCCCAGACCGCCGACATGCTGCCGCCCGACCGTGACGCGACCCGCGCCGGACTTGCCCGCCAGATCGGCAAGAAGCGGGCACAGTTGGCGAGCATGGGCCGCGACCTGCTCAAGGTCGTGCCGCCCGCGTTCCTGGACGAAGCGGGCGGAGACTTGTGGACGGCGATGGAATCCGCCGGATCCGTGACGGACCCGCGCGCCGCCGCCTGGCGGATCGTGCGCCGCGAGCTTGACGCGCTCGTTCACGCCTGGGATGTGCTGTAGGTCCATCATGGCCACCTACTACGAAACCGGCATAACCGACAACGGCCCGTTGCGGTATCGCGTCCAGTTGCGCCAGCGCGCCGCGTTCGTCGTGGACCAACGACATGTCTGGTATCCGCCGACGCCGCATGTCTCCAAGCCGACAGCCGAGGACTGGATACCATCGGCGGGCCACCGCATCCCGCCGCACTACCGGAGCATCGCCGATCCCGACCGGGCGCTCTCCGACGCCTAAACCCCAACCCCACCTCCTGCCCGGATCGCAACCGGGCGGGAGGCTTGGCCGTGCTCCATTCGGGAACACGGCACCCAACCCCGAGACACAGGGGGATGCCATGCAGGAAGGAACAAGCGCCGTTCACGAAGACGCTTGGGGCGCTGGCTACAGCGACGGCGGCGACGGGCGGCCGCAGTCATGGCCGGATGCCGAGACGCTGCCGGACTACGAGGCCGGACACGCGGCGGGCAAGGAGGACGCCAGCGCGGCGCTGCTCGGGCCGTGGAGGACCACGGCGCAGACATCGCCGGGAAGCGTGCCCGATCCGCCGCCGCCCGAGTGCCCGCTCGTCGATCTGCAATCCGAGACGGTGGGCAGCCGGTCGAGGCCGCGCAACCGCTTCCGCATCATTGTGGGCGGTGAAACGGTCGGCCATGTCGAGGCCGAGACATCCGCCGCCGTGCGGGGCATCGTGTTACACGGTGAGCCATTCGGACGGTACGGTAACCGGATTCTCGACCACAGCATCGACACGCTGTTGGTGAAGCGTTCCGAGCGGCGACGGCTGGGCGAGACCATCCGCCGGATAATGGGACTGCCCAAGGATGTCGAAGGTCTCTAGAGACTCGCCCCGGTGGGATCAAACCCGCCGGGGCGCTTGTGTCCCGTCCACGGGGGACGGGGCAGACACTCCCACAAAAGGGGGGAGACCATGCAGGAGACACAGGAAGGCCGAGGCGACTTGCCCGAGCGGTTCCCACCGATGGAACAGCGGAGGCAGCCGAGCATCGAAACGCGGGGCGACGTGATTGTCGCCTTGATGCGGATCGACGAGCAACTCCACCGCAACCGGAACCGGGGGCTGCTCGACTGGCCGTTCAAGCCGCTGTCCCGCGCGCTACGGGCGCTCGTCGCCCGACTCGAAACCGAGGACGCCGGAAAGCCCGTCACATGGCCCGATGGCGTTGACCCCGCCCTGGACGCGCTCAAGCGGGCGCTGCGCGAGCGGACGCCGGTGGCGTACTTCGCCTATGGCGCGATCAACAACTCGGGCGCGTTTCACAGCGGCCAGCACGGCAAGGACAAGCGCCGACCGAATCATCCCGGCTGGTTCTACTTCGAGGCCGAACATTGCCAATGGGCGGGACCGTTTCCGACCGAGGCGGAGGCGCGGGCAAACTGCGCCGACATCGGCGACGAGTAGCACCCCATTTCCCCCCGCATCCTTCACCGGGGTGCGGGGGGCTTGCTCCCGGCCAATCGGGCCGGGGGATCAACTCCGACAGGAGGCAGGGCCATGCAGGAAGAGCACAGGGTGAAGGCGCTGGCCGCCGAGGACATCGCGAACATGTCGCAGCAACAGATACACGACATGGGCGAGTCTGCCCGGTGGCTGTCGCGTGAGCAGATCGAAGCGATGACCGAGTTTCAGGCGCGAGTGATCGACGACCGGGCCGTCCGCAGGCTTCGGGAATCGCACGCCACGGAATACGCGCTGGCGCTTCGCGGTCGCACCGATCCGTTCGGAAAGCGCTGGTTGAGCCGGAGGCCCGAATCGAAGGTCGTACCGTGCACGACAGACCATCGAGGCCGGTTGACGGGTCACGGCTGGCACATCTTCACGCGGTTCGTGGGCACCGGCGAATCCGTGTACTCCACCGAGTTTCCTTCTCGGGAAGCCGCCGAAGAGGCGCTCGCGAAGATGAAGGCCGAGGACTCGCGGAAGGAGTGGGCACCGCGACCGGGCAGCAGGAAGGCGGGACGGGGCGTGTGGGCACCGTGGAGCACCCGGTACATGCGTACCAAGCACATGCGGTGGCTTCCGTCACCCGAGTATCTGGCGGGGGCGCTGGCCGAAGGCGAGGACGCCCGATCCGGCGATGGGTCCGGGTCCGAGCAACTGGCCATCGCAGTGTAGGAAACCCGGGGACGGCGGGGGTCACACTCCGCCGTCCTCTTGCCGGTCCCAGCCGGGGACCGGCTTTTCACTCCATACAGGGAGGCAGGAAATGCAGACAGTCACAGAAGTGCGCGCTGCGCTTCGCGCCGGTGCTCCGGTCCGGTCGTTGGCCAGCCTTGTGCGCGTGGCGATCGAGGACGGGCGGGAAATGCTCGCAAGCGGCAAGGCCGAGCCCGATTTCAGATGGTTCTACATGCGCCATCGCGGCGGCGACTGCACCGCGTGTCTCGCCGGATCCGTGATGTTGGGCACGCTACGCGAGAAAGGCGAGTTTCAGCCCGAGGGCTACGCCGACCTCTTCGACCGCTACCGGCAGACCACCGCTTGGGCGTTGCTCGCTCTCGACGCGGTGCGGCGCGGCGCGCTGGTCATGGCGTACCGGAGACTGGAAGACGGCGACGACGACGACCGGCACGAGGCCACACCCGTTGAACAGGTCGCCCAAGGCTACGAGCGCGCAAAGGCGGGGGCCGTGGTCGCCGAGTCCTCTTTCAACGACCGGGAGACCTTCACGCGGCACCTCGCCAGCCTTGTGGGGCTGGCCGCCGACCTGGAAGAGATCGAGGCAGCCGTGGCCGCCGCGCCGGAAGGCGGGAACAAATGACGGTCGAGATTCGCGCCACCATTACGGACTTCACCGCTACGGCCACAATCGAAGCGACCAACACCCGCGACGCGATGCGCTACGCCCGCACATGGGGCGGTAGCAATCTCGCCGAGGAAGTGGCCCGCGACATCGGGCGGGCCGCCTCCGCCGTCCGCTACGGCCACGATCCGGAAGGCTGGCGGGCGATCCCGCTGTAGGTTCCCGGTTCCCCCACACCGGACGAAGAGCCGTCAACAGGCTTTTCGTCCCGTGCTCCCGTCAATCGACGGGGGCGAAAATCTCCGAATTTGGCCAGAGCACGATGGTGAAGGGCTGGAACGCCCTATAATCGCCGCTGACGCACTCGGGGGCGTTGCCTAGGCAAGTGCTCCCCCGAAGCTCCGAGCGCTTCACAGCGGCTGTATGCGGTGCTTTCCGCGCCGTTTCCGTCCCGTCCGGTCCCTTCGCCGGGGCCGGGCGGCGTGCCGTCCGAATCGCGGACGGCTGAAACCCCACTCCAAAACAGGAGGCAGGAACATGACGCAGACGCAAAACGGTTCGCGCGATTCGCCGCCAGCTCCGGTTCCGGCCAAGCCCGCACCGAAGCCGCGCGAAACGTCGAGTTTCGTCACCGCCGCCAAGCGGCTGGCCCCGCATGTCGGCATCACGATGACGAGCACGGGCCGCGCCTGGCTGATCGAGAACGGCCGGGGACCGTGGCCGACGCCGTTGAACAGCGCGCAGGTGCTCGGAAGGCTCATCATGTTCGCGGTCGCCGACCACGGCATGACGTACCGCCAAGTGGCCGGTGTGTGCCGCTTGCGGTGCAATGTCACGCCCGAGCGGCTGATGGTGGGCCGCGGAGCCGGTTGGTGGACCCGCGAGATCGCGCGGATGCTGGCCGCCGCCAACGGGAAGCGGCCATGAGCAGACCCGCATGGGCCGAACGCGGCCCGCGCAAGCTGATCGACCGCATGAAATGGCACATGCGGCTGATGGGGTACCGCCCGTGTCCGAAGTGCGGCGTGTGGCACAACGGGCGACCGCCGCACTGCCCCGAACAGCGACCTTGTCCGCCGATCCCCGAATGACCCCCCCGCCGGAGCGCTTCACCGCGTCCCGGCGGCTTGGCCGGGACTCGAACCCGTCGAGACCGGCATCACTCCCCACAGGAGGCAGGAACCGATGTCGAAAGCCAATGCGCTGCGGACACTGAACACGGGCGACGGTCGCAGGGTGACCGTTCTCGGCGACTTCGTTCTCGCGGACCCCGATCTGATGCGGGAGGTCGAGGACGGGAAGCATCCAAGCATCTTGGCTGACCTGAAGAAGGTCGCAGCCGCTTCACGCTCGAACGGGTAGCCATACCCCCCTCCCCGATCCGCCGGGGCACCGTCACGGGGTGCTCCGGCGCTTGCGCCGTCCGTCCGGGGCGGCGCTTCACTCCAGGACAGGAGGCAGGAAACCATGCCGAACTGGGTAACCAACACCGTCGAAGCCTTCCACGAGGACCAATCGGTCATCGACGAGATGTTCGACACGCTCACCCACACGCCGGACAACGGCGAAGAGAACGACGACGATCGCCGTGTCACGTTCACGAAGCTCGTCCCGATGCCGGCGGTGCTCGAAGGCGCGATCGACAGCCGCCACCGCAAGGTGCTCACGATCATGTACACCGACGACGAGGGCCGCCACCAGGAACGGCCCGCGACGGAGGAGGAGGTGGCCGAAATGGAGGAAATCGGCTTCACGAACTGGTACGACTGGCGCGAACGGCACTGGGGCGTGAAGTGGGACGCAAGCCACAGCACGGCCACGAAGGGCGACCGCAGCATTTCGCTGCGCTTCGACACGCCCTGGGGGCCGCCGGAACCGATCATCGACGCGATCCGCGAACGCTGGCCCGAGGCCGAGGTTGGCGGCGGCTGGATGACAGAAGGCCACGAAGCCTGCGGGCCGTTCTAATCCCCCCCGGCGGGGCGCACCGTCACGGGTGCCCCTGCCCCTTTCGTCCCGCCGCCCGGGCGGGACATTCACTCCCCAACAGGAGGCAGGAACATGAGTACATCCGAGGCACGCGCGGCGCTGTGGGACGCGCTGTCCGAAATCGTGGAAAGCGGGGCGCTCAAGGCGTATCACGCATCCAACACGGACGCGATGCACGAGCGGGCGGTCAACGCGCTCGACCTGGCCGCCGCCGAGCGGGCAGCCGGGAACGGCAACGTCAGAATCACCATCACCGTCCACCACGGCGAGCACCGGCACGACGACGACATCGGGCTGGAGATCGCCCGGCAGTGGGCGGCGAACCGGCTTGCCGAGTGCGGCGAGATCGAGCTACCCGCCGATGACAGCGATCCCGACCCGTCGGGCATCGACGACGCCACCGTCGTGCAGATGGTCGCCGACGACATCGGGGCGAACCTCGACTACGAGAAGCTGCGGTAGGTCCGTTTCGCCGCCCCCTCCACCGGAATGCCGTCGAAGGTGTTCCGGTGCTTGCCGGTTCCGCTCGGGAATCGGTTCAACTCCATGACAGGAGGCAGGAACCATGACCAGACGCACAGCTGCCCGACGGACGCGCACGCGACCAAGGCGTACCATTGGATCGTCAAAATGGGCCGCAAGTACGGCCTGTTGCTCGGGGCGGACACCGACCGCCGCGCCATGATCGCGACCCCGCGCGCGCAGCGCCGGGCGGGCATCCGGGAAGGCGGTCCTCGACTGCTGCGGCATCACCCGCGCCGAGGCCCCGAGCGACAGGAAGGCCGACGCCGCGCACACCGAGATCGTGGGCCCGGCGCGCCGCAACGCGCTCATCACGTCGGCCTACGCCGGGAACGCCTCGATTGCGACCCCGGCGACGCAACGCCGGGACGGCACACGTGGCCGCGTGCTCGCCGTGCACCGCATGGTTGAGGCAGCGGATACCGAATGATCCCCAACTGCGGCCGGAGGCGGTCACACGCCCCCGGTCGCCTGTCCCGTCAAGAGGGCGGGACTTCACTCCATCACAGGAGGCAGGAAATGAGCAACACCAATCTGCTTGCGGGTGTGCAGTGTCCACGCTGCGGCTACGACGAGCGGTTCCGCATCGCCGGGACCGTGTGGCTCGACTTGACCGACGACGGCACGGTGCCGTCCGACGACCATGCGCGCACGGACCACGAATGGGACGGCGACTCGATCACCGAGTGTCCCGAGTGCGGCTACATGGGCAGGTTCTCCCGGTTCGACGGCGTTCCGGAAGGCGCGATCGTGCGTGGCGGCAAGCCCGAGCAACTCACCGAGGCCGCCAAGCAGGATCCGGCGGTCCAAGCCGCGCGGCGCGACCTCGACGGCGAGCGCATCGCCAAGCTGGAGGCCAAGGCCGCCTACTTCGACTTGGCGCTCGACAACATGCTGTGGCGTGCGAACGTCCAGCCCGCCGCGACGCCCGCGCAGGTCCGCGACATGATCTGCGAAGCGATCCAGGACGCGAACCGGGGCCGCGAGAGCGCGACCGGAAACCGGAGGATACCGTGACCCGGATCAACATTCTGATCGACGTTCACCCGCCGGAGGATTTCGAGCTTGACATCGCGGTGCGGCAGGTGGACCACAGCGACGACCGGCACGAGAAGCTCCGTAGCATCGTGAGTGTGCCGACCGAGGCGTACCTCTGGATACCCGAGGACGCGATCACGTTCACGCCGCCGCTGTCGGACCTCGTCTACGGCGACGGGCGCGCCCTGCTGGCCATCACGACGACCCACGACCGGCCCGCGTTCTGGCTGGTGCGAATCGACAGCCGGTGGGACATCGGACGCCCGTCCATGAGAGTGCCCGCCGACGCGCCGCACATGTCGGAGTTCATCGACTTCATCGTGGCCAACCTCGAGTCGGAGTTCGGCAACGGCGCACCCGGCCACCACGACGACCAGGAGGAAGACGAGCGCGACCCCTACCCGGCCATATGGGATCAGGACGGGGTATCCTGGAGTTGGCACGACTGGCCGGTCGAAGCGGGACCGGTCGAACCCCATCCGTACTGGCCGTACACCACCATCGCGGCGCAGTGATTCGCCCCCCGCCGGGGTGCTTTCGACGGCATCCCGGCGCTTGCCCGGTTCACTCGGGACCGGGCTCAACTCCACAACAGGAGGCAGGAAAATGAGCATGGAAGACCTGCGCGGCCCCGACGACGGGCCGGGGAAGTGGGTGTGCCGCGAGTGCGGCAGCGCCAACCTCTCGTTCTCGGGGACCGGCACCTGGAACACCGAAACGCAGAAGATGGACTTCGAGGAGGACTGCGAGAAGCCGTTCTGCCAGATGTGCGAGTGCCGGGGTTGGGCGAAGTTCGTCCTCTTCGCCGACCTGGAGCAGCGGAAGCGGGCCGAACCGCGGCTGGACCGGGACTACTACGGCGACCTCTACGTCGTGGTGGACGATGACGGCGAACCCATCGCACCCTACCGCATGTCGCTCAAGCGGGCGAGAGAGGACCGCGAGGACCACGGCGACGGGGCCGAGCACTACCGCATCGTCAAGGTGGTCTACAGGGCGTTGCCGCGCGACGACGGCGAACCGGACGAGATCATCGACGACCCCCGCCCGCCCGCGCCGGAGGCCGTGACGTGAGCGGCGCCGGCGACGAGAAGAAGCCGCCGCGCTTCGACTGTCCGCTGTGCCAGTTCGCCTACGAGTGCGGATCGAGAGCCTGGGAGTGCGGCTGCGGCCGCCGCCACGATCTGCGCGAGGACTCGCAACTGGCGCTGATCCGCGACGACGGCGACGTGAACACACTCGCCACCAAGTAGCATCAACACCGGGATTCCGGGGGTCGCACCCCGGCGTCCCCCTTACGCGCTTCGCTGCCCACTCGCGGGGCGAGTCAGGCCCTTCCCCCCAAACGGGCGCGAGCCGCATTGCAGCGGCACGGGCGCAAGCACATGATACCACGCCGGTGAAAGTGCGGAGGAGACGCACCGGCGATCACACCAGGCACCTTTGGGCTCTGGACGCGAGACCAATGTGCCAGAACACCGCCAAAAGAGGACGGTCAACATGAGTTCCAATCCAAACAGCCCGGTTCCCGCCGCCACCCGTTCCCAACCGACCGACTTGAAGGAGTCCCATGTCGAAGCCGTGGTCGCGGCTGCCGTCGAGTCCCACTCCCCGGCCACTCGGAGAGCCTATGAAGTGGCTTGGCGACAGTTCGCCGACTGGTGCAGGGAAGAAGGCTACGATGCCTTTCCAGCCGATTCGGAGACCGTCGCGGCCTACCTGACCCAGCGGGCCGATCTCGGCGTGGCGTTTTCCACGCTCAAGGTCGATCGCGCCGGAATTCGCTACCACCACGAAACCCGCGGCGTCGACAGCCCCACGCTGTCGGCGGGCGTCAGCCGCGTACTGCGCGGTCTCCGGCGCAGGGCAGTCGCATCCGAACTGATCCAGGGCCGCGGACAGGTAACCGGACTCTCGCGGACACACCTGGCCGCGATCCGCGCCACCGCACACCGGCGCAGGACCTATCGGAGCGGGGCCCGGGAACCGGAGGCGAGGGCGCGGCAGCGCGGTGACGTGGACATCGCCTTGGTCTCGGTCATGCGCGACGCGCTGCTGCGCCGGTCAGAGGCCATCCGGCTGACTTGGAAGGACATCGAGTTCGGCGACGACGGAACGGCCTTGGTCACCATCCGCCGCTCGAAGACCGACCAGGAGGGTTCCGGAGCCGTTCAATTCATCGGACGGGATGCAACGGAAGCTCTGAACGCCATCCGGCCAAACGGCGACGACGACGCCCTGATCGCGGGGCAGTCGGTCTTCGGGCTCAAGACCGGCGAGGCTGTTTCTAGACGGATACAGGCGGCTGCGGCTGCGGCAGGGCTCAAGGGCAGATTTCGTGGCCACAGCCCACGGGTCGGCATGAGCCAGGATCTGGCCGAGGCTGGAGCATCGACGACTGACCTCATGGTCGTCGGCAGGTGGGCTGCTCACCGAATGCCCGCCACCTACACTCGGGGGCAGGCGGCGCGACAGGGGGCCGTGGCCCGATATTATCAGTCGCGCTGAAACGAGCGGACGAGACATGGGGGATCGACACGCCCTTCCACGCTGCCGAGCGGGCATAGCGGAGGACACCGACACACTGGCCGCGCCGGGGGACCCGAGCGTACCGGATCGGGCCGCCTACGGTGTTCGTCCATGCTCCGGTATCGGCTGACGCGACGGTCCGGCGGGTGCCCGGTATCGTCAGATCACCGGAGACCAACCAACCTACCGATATACCGCGCGTGCGCGAGGCGCTGCGAAACCGGGGGGGATCACGCCGGACGGCTGCACGCTCGCGAGCGGGGCCGAGAGGCCGGACGGTACGGACGGTACGGCGGACGGTACAGCCGATCGGGGCGAGTGTACCGCCCGCCGCGACGGTCACGAGCGAACGCCAGCCCTACTACAGTACAACAGTACACTAACAAGAGGGTATAGACCCACCACGAAGGAAGGAGGGCTGACAGTGGGCCGGGAGGGGTAGACCGGGGGAAAACGCCTTCGGAATCAAGAGTAACCTCGACCTGGCCCGCGCCGGGATGGCGGGCGGTGGCCGATCCCCCCCGAGGCTGGACGGGCAAGGCGAGGGCCGAGCGCACCGGACTAGGCCGCACGCGAGAACGGCGGGTTTGCGCCGGACGGGCCGCACGCTCGCGAGCGGTGGCCCGCCGGACATCCGTTACGGCCGATACGAAACTTGTTACGCTCCGAGCAGGCCGAGTGTAACGACTCTTCAGCGCTCGTGAGCGGCCCCCAAGCCCAATCCGTTACAACGTTACACTAAAATGACGAAATACCCACACGAGCGAGGGTTCGGGGAGGGAGGGGTTGGGAGATTGGTGTTGGTGAACCCTACTCTCCCGCACACGCGGGGTATTTTTTCGTCCGGTGTCACAACAGGGCCGGTTTGACCCGCTGACGAGCGGACGAAGCCGAAGCTGGCTCAAGTGTAACGTGCGTAACGCGGCGGCTCTCTTGGCCGCTCACGAGCGTGTCCACCCGTCCTGATTGCATCATTTCCGCCGCTCACGAGCGTGTCCCGTGCATACCAGCTCGGTCGTGGCCAAAGAATCAGGAAATGGCTTGTGCCCCCTCCAAGACCTGGTTGGGCCCGTTGCCGCGGCGACTCGGGCCGTCGCGGAGGTGACCCGGCGCAGGTCCGCCATAGACCAGACTGGTCGGCCTCGACCGCGACCGACGCGGCGTCACTCAGTCCACCCTTCCACTTTCGTGCAGGAGGAGCTCAGGCAGCGCGGCGGTCGACCCCTGACGAGGGGAAGGGTGAACCAGGCTGTTGCTTCGAACTTGACGTGGATGGCCGCCTTGAGGGGCAGGACCGCACTCACCGGACTGCAGAAGGGCGAGAAGCGGTACTCGCCTGTTCCGAGGACTAGATTACGGGCAGGGACCTTTGATGTGCTTGGCGCGGGACCACCTCGGGTCGCGAGCAGGCGGGAAACTTGCCGGAGCTCCAGGTGTACAGTATGCTCTGCGTGGTGCCCGAGATGGGCGAACCCTTTCAGGCATGAGGAGGCTTCCGTGGTGACCGTGAGAAGCAGAAGGAGAGATCCGCCGCGTCCCCCACAGCGGTCACAGCCAGCCCCCCCGGCCCCCACAGCAGCCCCAAGAACACCGGGAGACGTGGGGGTGAATGACTCTGACGGGAGACCGAGTCATGCGACCGCGATTCACGACCCCGGCCTGCCTGGTAGCCGTCCTGCTCGCCCTGACCGTGTTGGCGGGCTGCCAAGACGCGCCAGCGACTCTGGAGACCTCCGCTGCGCCGGAAACTGCCGAGGCTGACGTTGTTTGGTCGAAGGCATACCGCCAGTTCTTGGCGGACTACCCGGGGGCACTGTCGTTCCTCGAGAACACCGCCGAAGCGACCCGCGGCGTTGCTACCGCCTCGGAACTGGTCAGGACATGGACGGCCGAACATCGGCAGGGCTGGCTGCGCCCACGCCGCCAACATGGTCGGTTGGACTCGCCCCTCGTGTACCCCGGCGCTCGCGAGGAGGCGAAGGTTCGCGCCATGGACGGAATCGCGGCCTACGTCGCATCGGTCGCAGAAGGAGGCGAGCCGCCCCCCACACTGCTCAATGACCTCTGGAATCTCGGGCTTCAGTGGCCGTGGGAGTTTCCCGAGGGCCACCAACCCGAATGATTCGGATCATCGTGGCGCGGCAGCAATGAGGGGTTGCCGGGGCGGGTGGGCGGCTCGACGAGCGGGCCGTCCGACATCACTCCATTACAGGAGGAAAGCATCATGCGAAGACAACTCGCACCCCCAGCCTGGCTGGCCGTCCTGCTCACCTTCGCGGGCTGCGGAGACACCACCCCGGCCCTAGACGCGGCCCGGACCGAGGCTCCAGAGGTCGCCGCCGCGCTCGACTGGGCCGAAGCGGCGGACATGGACTTCGGCGCGGCCCCGTTCTCGCCCCCCGGTTGGCCCTACCGCATCGGTGACGAAATCGACTGGAAAACCCTGATGCAGCTTGACAAGCGGTTCGGCACGTTTCTCGACATCCGGGCCGTCATTGGGGTGGATGGCCGGGCGTTCGGGGCCACTTTCAACCACGATACCCCCGAATACGGGATTATCTACGAAGGCCACTTCCCGAAGAAGACGGATCGCGACGCCTACGAAATGGACAAGCGCCTTGGAATCGACTGGCCGATGCCGCCCGGCGCGCGTCTTGACTTGGTGCTGGGCGACCGCTTTGAGCAAAGTGCGGGCGCGGTGCTGGATTCGCTGGACGTGCTCCGTGCGCGGTGGCACGAGCCGTTCCGAGTCCGCTACGGCGGGGACGGTAAACGATGAGGCGCGCGGCGTGGTTCGCGTTCGCCGCCGCGCTCTCGTTCGGGCCCCCCGCTTCGGCCCAGCAAGCCTACGACGCCGACGGCCAGAGAAGCTGCTACACGTCGGAGTCGGCGGATAAATGCGCGGAGACGCACTTCAAGGATCTGAAGGCCTTGGTGCTGGACGAGTGGCGGAAGCGGTTTGAGCGGGGGACGTGGGTGCAGGAGACGAATTGCCAGAAGGTGAGGACGGCGCTTTTCGACCTGTTCGAAAAGACGGAATCGGCGGTGAGCGGCAAGACGGCGAAGATGTATTTCGCGCTGCCGAAGGACAACGACGCCGACTGGATGGGCAGCTATTGGGGCAACCTGAGCGACAGCACGTAACATCTGGTCGTGGTCAACGACACGTTGTCGCGCGAGGGGAAGTGGAAGATTCTGCAACACGAGGCGGCCCACCACGCGGGTTTCGGCCATTCGGGGAGCTTCACCGCCTACTCTGCGGAGGGGTGTGCGACGTTGCCGGACGACGACGACGGCGGTGCTGGCGGCACTGAAGACGACCCGGACGACGATCCTAGCGACAACTGCACGACGATGACCATATGGGTGGAGGACTGGGTGTCCTGCCCCGA